>JBBWZD010000053.1:0-16857 GCA_039648875.1 Actinomycetota bacterium | reverse complement strand
GCATCTGGCTGATCGGCATCGCGCACCCGCTCGCGCCGCAGGCCCGCGGGCTGTCGCCGATCGCGTACGCCCTGGCGGCGGCGGCGCTGTGGGGGCTCGGAACGGTGCTCGGCCGCTATCTCTCCCGACGCCTCTCCTTCGAGCACATCACCGCCGTCCGCTTCTTCTTCGGCCTCGCCGGGAGCGCGGTCGCGCTGCCGCTGGTCGGCGCCCCCGCCTGGTCCGGCGCGTACAACAGCATGTGGATCGCGGTGCTGGCGCTCGTGACCGGAGCGATCGCGCTGCCGATCTACTACTACGGCCTGCGGCGCACCCCGGCGATGCTCGCCGCGCTCGGCGAGCTCGCGTTCGTGGTGACGGGGGCGCTGGTCGGCCTGTACGTGCAGAACCCGCATCTGCGGTGGACGCAGTGGCTGGGAGTCGGCCTCACCGTCGCCGTCGTCAGCCTGCTGCCGATCCGGCGGCGTGAGGTCGTGCGCGTGCCTCCGGCCGAGGCGCGCCTCGCCTCGGCGCCCGCCGCCGGCTGAGCGGCGGCGGCCGGTGCGGCCGCCGCGGGTCGCAGTGCCAGCGGACGAGCAGGCCACGATCACCCATTTTTTGCATTCTCGTGACATCGGCTGCGGTGTAGTCTCGAAGCGTGGATCTGCGGGACACGCCGGAGGAGGCCGCCTTCCGGGCCGAGCTGCGTGCGTGGCTCGAGGCGAACGTCCCGGAGGAGCGCCGCGGGTGGCGGGGCGGCGAGCAGCGGTTCGGCGACGACTTCGGCCGCGAGTGGAGCCGCAAGCTCTACGAGGCCGGCTACGCCGGCCTGACCTGGCCGCAGGAGTACGGGGGCGCCGGCGCTCCGTACAGCCGCCACGCGATCTTTCTCGAGGAGTCCGCGCGCGCGCAGGCGCCCGCGCACGTCGGGGTGATCGGCCTCGGCATGGCGGGCCCGACGATCATGGCCCACGGCAGCGACGAGCAGAAGCAGCGCCACCTGTCGAAGATCCTGTCGGCCGAGGAGATCTGGTGCCAGGGCTTCTCCGAGCCCGACGCCGGCTCCGACCTCGCTGCGGCGCGGACGCGAGCGGAGCGGCGGGGCGACGTCTTCGTGGTCAACGGCCAGAAGGTCTGGTCGTCGTTCGCGCACATCGCCGATTGGTGCATCCTGGTCGCGCAAAGCGAGGCGGCGGCGCCCCGCTACCGGAACCTCACCTACCTCACCGTCGACATGCGCGCGCCGGGCGTCGAGGTGCGGCCGCTGCGCCAGATCACGGGCGAGGCTGAGTTCAACGAGATCTTCTTCACCGACGTCGAGGTCCCGGTCGAGAACATGCTCGGCGAGCAGGGCGGCGGCTGGCAGGTGGCGATGACGACGCTCCTGCACGAGCGGGGCACGCTCGGCTTCGCCCTCACCGCGACGCTCGAGGTGGCGATGAACCGGCTGCTCGGCGTCGCGCGCGAGCACGGGAACGGCGACGCGGCCATGCGCGGGCGGGTGGCGCAGGAGTGGATCGAGCTCCAGGCGCTCCGCTACACCAACTACCGCGCGCTGACGACGTTGCAGCAGACCGGCGTCCCGGGGCCGGAGGGCTCGGTCGCGAAGCTGCGCTGGTCCGAGCAGAACCAGCGCCTGACGAAGCTCGGGCGGGAGCTGCTCGGGGCGGAGGGGCTGCTCGACGACGGCTGGTGGCACTACCAGCAGCTGCGCAGCCGCGGCAACACGATCGAGGCCGGCACGTCGGAGGTCCTGCGGAACATCATCGCCGAGCGCGTGCTCGGGCTTCCCAGGGGGAGATAGGTGGACTTCGCCTTCACGAGCGAGCAGCAGGAGCTGAAGCGCCAGGCACGGGCCTGGCTGGCCGAGCGCTACCCGCTCGACCGGGACTGGGAGGCGCCGCAGGACGACGCGTGGGCGGAGCTCGCGGAGCTCGGCTGGCTCGGCGTCTCCGTCGCCGAGGAGGAGGGCGGGGCCGGCCTCGGCTTCCTCGAGGAGGCGATCCTGTTCGAGGAGCTCGGCTACGCCCTCTATCCCGGGCCCTACCTCGCGACCGTCGGCCTCGCCCTGCCGATGCTCGGCGAGGAGGAGCGTGCAGCGGTCGCGGCGGGCGCGACGCGCTGGTCGGCCGAGGTGCGCGGGCTCGTGCCGTGGCTCGACTCCGTCGAGCGGGTCGCCGCCGACGGCGCCTCGTACGAGGCGCGGGGAACGTCGCTGCCGACGCTCGACGCGACGCGCCCGCTCGGGCGGCTCGAGCGCGGCGAGGGCATGCCGCTGCCGGGGGAGCCCGACGTCGCTCGCGCCCGCGCGGCCGTCGCCTGCGAGGCCGTCGGCGTCGCCCAGCGCGTGCTCGAGCTCGGCATCGCCCACGCGTCGACGCGCGAGCAGTTCGGCAGGCCGATCGGCGTCTACCAGGCGGTCTCGCACCGGCTCGCCGACACGTACGCCGACGTCGAGCTCGCTCGCTCGCTCGCGTACTGGTGCGCGTGGTGCGTGGCCGAGGAGGACGAGCAGGCGCCCGCAGCCGCGGCGGCCGCGAAGGCGTTCGCCACGGAGGCGGCGGTCGCGGCCTGCGAGCGCTCGATCCAGGTGCACGGCGGCACCGGCTTCACCTGGGAGCACCCGCTGCACCGCTTCTACAAGCGCGCGCTGTGGCTCGAGGGCTTCGGCGGGCGGCCGGCCGAGCTGCGGGCGGAGGTTGCGGACTCGGTGCTCGGCGTCGCGGTAGGCGTCTGACCCGGACCGAGGAGCGAACGTGGACGGCCTGATGATGGACTTCCCGCTGACGCTGACGCACCTCCTGCGGCGCGCCGAGACGTACTTCGGCAACGGCGCGATCGCTACGCGGCTGCCGGACCGGAGCTTCCACCGCACCACGTACGCCGAGACGATGCGCCGCGCGAGACAGCTCGCCCTGGCGCTGCAGCAGCTCGGCCTCCGGCGCGGCGACCGCGTCGCCACCCTCTGCTGGAACCACCACCAGCACCACGAGGCGTACTTCGGCGTCCCGTGCGGCGGCTTCGTCCTGCACACGCTCAACATCCGGCTGCACCCGAACGACCTCGCGTACATCGCGAGCCACGCCGGCGACCGCGCCGTCATCGTCGACCGCTCGCTCGTGCCGCTGCTCGACCAGTTCGTCGGCCGCACCCAGATCGAGCACGTCCTCGTCGTGGAGGACTCGTACGAGGACCTCCTCGCGACGGCCGACCCCGACGGGTGGCGCGACCCGGAGCTCCACGAGAACGAGGCCGCGGCGATGTGCTACACGAGCGGGACGACGGGCCTCCCGAAGGGAGTCGTCTACTCGCACCGCTCGACCGTGCTGCACACGTTCGGCGTCGCGACGAACAACCCGCTCGGGCTGGGGACGTCGGTGAACGACGCGATCCTGCCCGTCGTGCCGATGTTCCACGCGAACGCGTGGGGCTACCCGTACCTGGCCACCATGATCGGCGCCAAGCTCGTCTACCCGGGGCCGCACCTCGATCCGGAGAGCCTGCTCGACGCGTTCGTGCAGGAGAAGGTCACGTGGTCCGCGGGCGTGCCGACGATCTGGATGGGCATCCTGGCGCAGCTCGACGCGAACCCGGGCCGGTGGGACCTCTCCCACATGAAGGGCATGCTCGTCGGCGGGGCGGCGGTGCCGCGCGCCATGATCGCCGCCTTCGAGGAGCGGCACCGGCTCGCGATCGTGCAGGGCTGGGGAATGACCGAGACCTCGCCGGTCGGCTCGACGGCGGCGTTGCCGCACGACCTCGCCGGCGTCGACGACGAGACGCGGCTCGACCTCTTGGCGGCGGCGGGCCTGCCGCTGCCCTTCGTCGAGCTGCGCGCCCGCGTCGGGGACGAGGAGATTCCGTGGGACGGCGAGGCGATGGGTGAGCTGGAGGTACGCGGCCCGTGGGTCGCCGCCGGCTACTACGAGACGCCCGAGCAGGCCGACCGCTGGACGAACGACGGCTGGTTCCGCACGGGAGACATCGTCTCGCTCCACCCCCGAGGCTTCATCCAGATCAAGGACCGCTCGAAGGACGTGATCAAGTCCGGCGGCGAGTGGATCTCGTCGGTGGAGCTCGAGAGCGCGCTGATGGCCCACCCTGCGGTGGCCGAGGCGGCCGTGATCGCGATCCAGGACGAGCGCTGGGGCGAACGGCCGCTCGCGGCCGTCGTGGTGCGGGCCGGAGCGTCGGCGACGCCGGAGGAGCTGCGCGACTTCCTCGCGCCGAGCTTCGCGAAGTGGTGGCTGCCGGAGCGGTTCGAGTTCGTCGACGAGATTCCCAAGACGAGCGTCGGCAAGTTCCGGAAGCTCGCGCTCCGCGAACGGTTCGCGGGCGCAGAGGCTGCGCCTCTGCGGTAGTGCGCGCGGCGGTCCTGCCAGGCGTCGACGGTGCTTTCGAGCTTCGCGACGTCGCCGACCCCTCTCCGGAGGGTGGAAGAGTGGTCGTTCGCGTGCGCGCGGCCGGCGTCAACTTCGCCGACGTGCTCGTGCGGCGCGGGCGATACCCGCAGATGCCGGAGCTGCCGGCCGTGCTCGGGTCGGAGATCGCGGGCCAGCTCGAGGACGGGACGCGCGTGATGGCCTTCACCGCGGGCGGCGGCGGCTACGCCGAGCTGGCCGCCGTCGAGCCCGCGCAGGCGGTGCCGCTGCCCGACGATGCGACGTTCGTCGAGGGCGCGTCGTTCCTGCTCACGTTCCTGACGGCGTACATCCCGCTCACGCGGCAGGTGCGGCTCAACTCGGGGTCGACGGTGCTCGTCTACGCGGCGGCGGGCGGCGTCGGCACGGCAGCCATCCAGGTTGCGCGGGCACTCGGGGCACGTGTCGTCGCGGCCGCTGGGTCGCCGGAGAAGCTCGACCTCTGCCGCGAGCTCGGCGCCGAGGAGGCGTACGTCTACGACGAGCTGCCGGAGGAGACGCGCGCGGACGTCGTCCTCGACCCGGTCGGCGGCCAGCTCTTCGCGGGCTCCTTCGCGCGGCTGAACCCGCTCGGGGCGGTGATCGCGATCGGCTCGGCCGCGGGCGCCTGGCCGCAGATCGACCCGGCGCGGCTGGTCGGGCGCAACGCGGGCCTGCACGGGTTCTACCTCGGGCGGCTGATGCGGCTCGACCCGGCGGTGGTCGGCGCCGCGGTCGTCGAGCTGCTCGCGCTCTGGCAGCAGGGGGCGCTGCGGCCGGTCGTGGGCGTGGAGCTGCCGCTGGCGGAGGTCGAGCGGGCGCACGCGCTGGTCGAGTCGCGGCGCAGCGTGGGCAAGGTGGTGCTCGTCCCGTGAGGGCGCTCGTCACCGGCGGCCGGGGCGGCCTCGGCGGGGCTTTCGCCGAGGCGCTGGGCGACGCCGACCTGACGCTGCTCGACCTGCCGGAGTTCGACGTCGGCGACACGGAGGCGTGGCGCGCGCTCGAGGGCGAGTACGACGCGGCGTTCCTCAACGCGGGCGTCGTCACGGGCGAGGCCGACGTGGCCGTGCTCGCCGACGAGCAGTACCGGCGCGCCGTGGGCGCGAACCTCGACGGCGTCGTCTTCGGCGTCCGCGAGCTCGCGGCGCGGCTGATGCCCCGCGGCGGCTCGATCGTCGCCACCGCGTCGCTCGCCGGGCTGACCGCGACGCCGCTGGATCCCGTGTACGCGCTGACGAAGCACGCCGTGGTGGGCTTCGTGCGCAGCGTCGCGCCGCAGCTCGCCGGGCGCGGCATCCGCATCAACGCGCTCTGTCCCGGCTACACCGACACCCCGATCGTGGCCGAGGAGGTGCGCGGCGAGATCGACGTGCCGCTGATGCAGCCGTCGTTCGTCGCGCACGCGGCAATGCAGGCGCTGAACGACGCGGAGACGGGGCGCGCGTGGGTCGTGCAGCCGAACAGGATCGAGCCGTTCCGGTTTCCGGGCGTCCCGGGACCGCGATGAGCGGGCCGCGCCGAGCCTGGGGCGAGGATGCGCCGCCCGCGCCGCACATCTGGCGCACGCTCGGTTATCGCGGCGTCGAGCAGGACGGCGGGCGCTCGGTGATCGAATGGGAGGCGACGCCGGAGTTCTGCTTCCACGCGCCGTCGGGGCCGATCGTCCACGGCGGCATGGTCACGACGCTGCTCGACACGGCGATGGGCGGCGCCTGCTGGTCGACCCTCGGCGAGGACGAGAGCTTCCTCACCGCCGACCTCCGCGTCGAGTTCATGCGCGCGGCGCGGCCGGGAACGCTGCGGGCCGACGGTCGCGTGGTGCAGCGGAACCGCCGCGTCGCGTTCTGCAGCGCCGAGCTCTACGACGCGGATGGGACGCTCCTCGCGTCGGCTCGCTGCACCCAGATCATTCGCGGCGAATGAGCGGTCGGCGCTCGAGCCGCCGCACGAGGTTCGCCTTCACGTCCGGCCAGTCGTCGTCGAGGACGGCGTACCAAGCCGAGTCCCTCCGCTCGCCGCCGCGGACGAGCATGTGCTTCCGGAACACGCCCTCGAACCCGGCCGGCAGGGCAGCGAGCGCTGCCCTCGCGCGCTCGTTTCGCGCCTCCGTCTTGAACTCGACGCGCAGGAAGCCCTCATCCTCGAACGCGTGCTGCATCAGCAGCAGCTTCGCCTCGGCGTTCGCGCCCGTCCCCCACGCCCGCGTCGCGAGCCACGTGTTGCCGATCTCGAGCACGCGGTCGTGCTCGCGCACGTTCAGGTAGCTCGTGTGGCCGAGCGGCGCGCCGTCGAGGAGCGTCGCGAACCCGAGCGCGGTCTCCCCCATGCTGCGGAACCACGCAGCGAACGCCTCGCGGCTCGCGTCCCCGCGCACGCGCATCCAGCGCCAGACGCGCTCGTCCTGCGCGACCCGCCAGAGCGGCTCCTCGTGACGCGGCTCGAGCGGCTCGAGCCGCACGCGGCCGCCCTCGAGCGCTACGTGAAGCGCCAGGTTCCGCCGTCCCGGAACTCGCGGAGAATGCGCCGCGCGACGACCATCCGGTGCACCTCGTCGGCGCCGTCGTAGAGACGCGCGCCGCGCGCCAGTCGCCACATCAGGGCGAGCGGCGTGTCGTCGGTCATCCCCAGGCCGCCGTGCACCTGGAGCGCCCGGTCGATCACCTCGCCCAGCACGCGCGCCGCGTAGAGCTTGATCAGCGACACCTCGACGCGTGCCTCGTCGCCCTGGTCGAGTCGGTGCGCCGTCGCCAGCGTCATCAGCCTGCACGCCTGGATCTCGGCGGCCGAGTCTGCGATCCAGTTCTGCACCGTCTGCTTCTCGGCCAGCGCCTCCCCGAACGCCTGCCGCTGGAGCGAGTACGCGCACATCAGCTCGAAGGCCCGCTGCATCTGGCCGAGCCAGCGCATGACGTGGTGGATGCGCCCGGGCCCGAGCCGTTTCTGGGCGATGCGGAAGCCGTCGCCGGGCGCGCCGAGCGTGTTCTCGAGGGGCACGCGCACGTCGGTGAAGCGCGTCTCGCAGTGCGTGCCCCAGCCCCGCCCTTCGTGGCCCATGACCGGGATGCGGCGCACCAGCTCGTACCCGGGCGTTCCGGTGGGGACGAGGATCATCGACGCGCGCCGGTGCGGGTCCGCCTCCGGATCGGTGACGACCATCACCACGCCGAAGCCGGCGCCGTCGGCGCCCGACGAGAACCACTTGTGCGCGTTGATCACCCAGTCGCCGCCGTCCTGCTCGGCGCGCCCGCGCAGCAGCGTCGGGTCGGAGCCGGCCACCTCGGGCTCGGTCATCCCGAAGAAGGAGCGCGTCGCGCCGTCGACGAGCGGCTCGAGGAAGCGCTCCTTCTGCTCCGGCGTGCCGTACAGGTGCAGGATCTCGGCGTTCCCGGCGTCGGGCGCCTGGCAGCCGAAGATGAGCTGCGCGACGAAGCTGCGCCCGATCTCCTCGTTCAGGTAGGCGTACTCGAGGAAGCCGCTGCCGCTCCCCCCCGCCTCGGGCGGCAGATGGGGCGCCCAGAGTCCGGCCGCCTTCGCCTCCTCGCGCAGCTTCGCGACCAGCTGCTCGGCCGCGTCGTCCTCCGCGGAGAGCTGCCGCTCGTTCGGATACACGTGCTCTTCCATGAACGAGCGCACGCGCTCGCGCCGCTCGGCCACCAGGTCCGGGATGACAGCGGTCACGGTCGCGAGCGATGATCGCAGAGATGCGGGAGGCCCTCCAGGCGGCGCTGTCCGAGCTGCTCGGCAAGCGCGTCGAGATCACCGAGCCGGTGCTCCTCGCCGGAGGCGCCTCGAAGGAAGCGTGGGCGGTGGACGCAGACGGGCAGCCGCTACTCGTGCGACGCGCGGCGGGAGGCGTCATCCACCGGCACACGCTCTCGCTGGCGGACGAGCTCGCGGTGCTGGAGGCGGCGCACGAGGCGGGGGTCGCCGTGCCCCGGCCCTACGGGTACCTCGGCGAGATCGACGGCCGCGAGGCCTTCGCGATGGAGCGGCTCGCCGGCGAGACGATCGGGCGCCGGATCGTCGGGAGAGAGGAGCTCGCCGCCGCGCGCGCCCGTCTGCCCGTGCAGCTCGCGGAGGAGCTGGCCAAGATCCACGCGATCCCGCCCGAGCGCGTGCCGTTCCTCGGCGAGGCGCGCCTCGAGCGGATGAGCGACGAGCTGGACGAGGTCGACGAGCCGCACCCGGCGATCGAGCTCGGCCTCTGGTGGCTGCGCGAGAACCGGCCGCCGCCGCGACCGCTCGTCGTCAACCACGGCGACTTCCGGATCGGCAACGTCGTCGTGCGCGAGGAGGGGCTCGCGGGGGTCCTCGACTGGGAGTTCTCGCATCTCGACGAGCCGGTGCGCGACCTCGCGTTCTCGCTCGTGCGCGCGTGGCGCTTCGGCATCGGCGAGAAGCGGCTCGGCGGCATCGGCGACGTCGAGCCGTACGTCGAGCGCTACAACGAGCTCACCGGCCTCGACGTCCGCCCCGAGGAGCTGGACTACTGGGAGCTGGCGGGGAACGTCGGCTGGGCGACCGGCTGCCTGACGCAGGCGCGGCGGCACCTGACCGGACGGGACCGGAGCGTCGAGCTCGCGATCCTCGGCCGCCTGTCCGCGGAGGTCGAGTACGAGATCTGCCGTCTGCTGGAGAAGGTCGCCGTATGAGCGAGCGCCCGACCGCCGAGGAGCTGACGGAGGCCGTGGTCGAGTTCCTCGGCGGCGAGATCCTGCCCCTGCTCACCGACCAGCGGCTCCGCTTCCGGACGCTCGTGGCGCTGAACGCGCTCGGGATCGTGCGCCGCGAGCTCGCGGCGCTGCCGGCCGAGGACGACGCCGAGCTGCGCGAGCTGGCGCGGCGCATCCGGGCCGGCGACGTTCCGTCCGGGACGCTGCGCCGCGTCGCTGCCGACGTCGAGGCGCGCCTGCGGGTCGCGTCGCCGGGGTTCCTCGAGCGCTACCGCGGCTAGGGAACGCGCCGGGCGCCGTCGAGGCTCGAGGCGAACCAGCCGCTCAGGCTCGCGACCTGGACGACGGTACCGGTGTGCGGCGCGTGGATGATCTGGTTGTTGCCGATGTAGATGCCGACGTGGCTGAGGCCGGCGAAGAACACGAGGTCGCCTGGCTGCAGGGCCGACGTCGGGATGGGGATCGTGGCCGCCCACTGCGAGACGGTGTAGTGCGGCAGGGAGATTCCGAGCTGTGCGTAGACGTAGGTGACGAGGCCCGAGCAGTCGAAGCCCGCCGGCGAGGCTCCGCCCCAGCGGTAGGGCACGCCGAGGTAGCGCGCGGCGATGGCGGCCGCCTGGGGGTGCCCGGAGGCCGAGCTCCTCGCCGCGGGTGCGGGGGGCGCGGGAGCGGGCGGCGGCGAGGACGCCGTCGTCGTGGGAGCGGGCGCGGCTGGCCGGGCAGCCGGAGCCGGAGCAGCGGGCTTCGGCCGCGACCGGCTCGCCGGTGCAGGCGCAGGCGCATGCGCGCGACTGCGCCGAGCCGCCGCCGCGCGCTGCCGCGCGAGCGCCACCTGGTACGCGACGCGGGCCCGCGCCGCGGCGGCGAGCCGGCGCTCCCGCGCGGCCTGCTCGGCCTCCAGCCGCTGGATGCTCGTGTGGATCGAGGCAAGGAGGCTCTGCTCGCGCGCGAGCGAGGACGCGATCAGCTGCCGGCGGCCCGACAGCCGCGAGACGGTCGCCGCCCGCTGCCGGCGCTCGCCGCGAAGGACCGCCTCCCGTCGCCGCACCGCCCGGTCGAAGCTCACGGCCTGGCGCGCGATCTCCGCGTCCTGCCGCGAGAGCACCTGCGCGGCCTCGATCCGGTCGATGAGGTCCGAGAGGCTCCGCGCGCCGTCGAAGACGTCCACCGCGCTCGGCTGCCCCTCGACGTAGATCACGACCAGCCTCTGCTCGACCCGCCGCTGGGCGACCGCCAGGTTGCGCCGGGCCACGCGCAGCCGCCATTCGTTGGCGCGCAGGTCGCGCTGCACGGCCCCGAGCTCGACGCGCGCGCCGTCCCACGCCTGTACGACCCGCTCGAGGTTCAGGTTGATCCCGTCGACCTCGGCAAGCACCGCCCGTTCGCGCGCCTGCTCCGCACGAATCGACGGCGGCTCGGCCGCGGCCGCGGGTACGGCGACCGAGGCGGCCGCGAGCACAGGGATGAGGAATCGCGCACGCACGAGCCGGTGAGGCCTGCCGGGGGGCGGCGGCGAGCCTTGTCGACCCTAACCGATCGGGCAGACGGACGCAGCCCACTGCGCACCCTTTTCGGCGTCCGGCGCGTTTTCCGACGAACGAACGAAACGACGCTTGTGAGTGCCCCTGCGATCCGCGGGGCGTGCGAGCGCGACGCGCAGAGAGCAAGACGGAGACAGAAGGAGGTCCGGGGAGTGCCCGCAGAGCACAACGGAGCAGCAGCAGCGACTCAGCAGAGCCCGGTCGCAACGGTGGCGACGGAGGTCGTCACCCAGCTCGCGCGCAGCGCCGCGGGCGAGCTCGTGAAGGGACAGCAGCCGCTGCGCGACGTGGCGAAGACGATTGCCGGAGAGGCGATCGACGAGATGGACAAGCGGGGCCCGGCCCTCGCGGAGGACGCCGGGATCATGAACTGGCGCTACGCGCTGCTCGGGTACGTCACCTGGCAGGTCGGCAAGCGCGTGATCAAGCGCAAGGCGAAGGCCGCGGTACGTCGCGGCAGCCAGGGCAGCGAGCAGGAGGAGGAGTGACCGATGGCTGAGGACGAGCAGTTCGACGAGCAGGACGACGAGGGCCAGGAGGGCGGCGGCAACGTCCTCGACGGCCTCATGGATCGGCTCGGCGACAACGGGCGGACCGTCATCGCCCCGGTCGCCACGGCGGCCGCCGTGGCCGCCGCGACGTACGTCGCGAAGAACGGCCCACAGATGCTGAAGGACTTCGGCGGCGACAAGGTGCGCGAGAAGCTCGGACAGGCGAAGGAGCAAGGCGGGACGACCGGCTTCGCGGCAGGCGCCGCCAAGCGCGCCCTCTCCGGCGGCTCCGGGAACCTCGTGGACCGCCTCAAGAAGGGCGGCGAAGACGAGGCGAAGCAGCAGGCGGCCGACTCCGGCGGTGCGCTCGGCGTCGTCGGCAAGGTCGCGAAGAAGCTGTCGGGCTCCGGCGAAGGCGGCACCGGCTGGGGCAAGGGCCGGCGGTTGCCGATCATGCAGTCGATCGACGTCGCCGCACCGGTCGAGACCGTCTACAACCAGTGGACGCAGTTCGAGGAGCACAACGCCTTCATGCACCGCGTCGAGGGCGTCGACCAGACAGACGACGCAACGGTGGTGTGGCACGAGAACATCTGGGGCCGGCGCCGCCAGTGGCGGGCGAAGATCACCGAGCAGACGCCGAACGAGCGCATCGCCTGGAAGTCGGACCCCGGCAACGGCGTCATCACCTTCCACAAGCTGGCGCCGAACCTCACGCGGGTCGAGGTCGTCTACGACTGGCAGCCGCGAGGCATGGTCGAGAAGCTCGCCTCGGGCATGCGCGTGCACAAGCGTGCCGCGAAGACGGACCTCCGTCGCTTCAAGGCGTTCATCGAGACGCGCGGCGAGGAGACCGGCGGCTGGCGGGGCAAGATCGAGGAGGGGAAGGTCAAGGGCCCGGCGGAGAACAAGCGCAAGCGCGGCGCGGATCCGATCCCCGACGAGGCTCGGCAGCACTCCGAAGACGAAAGCCCTTCGAGCAAGGGCTCGGGCAGCGACGCTTCGAGCAAGGGCTCGGGCGACGACGAGGACGAACGTGAGCACGCGCGCGAGGAGCGCGCCAAGCACCGCAAGGAACGCGCAAAGTCGCGCTAACGAGCAACCGGTAAGGAGGACCGAACATGGCAACCAATGGTTCCGGGTCGGGCGGCGCGGTCGCCACACGAGGCACGGCATCGAACTACCTCCAGCGCGGGCCCAGTCCGTCGGGGCTGGCAGACGTGCTGGACCTGATCCTCGACAAGGGCCTCGTGATCGACGCGTACGTCCGCGTGTCGGTTGTCGGCATCGAGATCCTGACGATCGACGCGCGCATCGTCGTCGCTTCCGTCGACACCTATCTCCGCTTCGCCGAGGCGGTCAACCGGCTGGACCTCTCCGAGACCGGCGGCGTCGGGCTGACGGAGCTCGGCGGGGACGGAGCGAAGAAGAAGGTGCAGGGTGCGATGGAGGGCGCCGGCGACGAGATGAAGAAGAGCGGCGGCAAGGTGAAGGAGATGGTCAAGGGAGGCCGCAAGTAGATGGCCGAAGCGGCGATCTACGTCTACGGCGTCGTCCGGGGCGGCGAGCCGCTCGAGCTCCCCGACGGAGTCGACGGAGCAACGGTCTCGCTGCACGACGGCGACGGGCTGGCGGTCATCGTCAGCCACGTCGCGGACCGGCCGGTGCAGGCGACCCGGCGGAATCTCGAGGCGCACGCGGCCGTCCTGGCGGCCGCGCTCGCAGAGCGGGATCCCGTGCTGCCCATGCGCTTCGGCATCGTGCTGCCGGACGCCGCAGCCGTCGAGGCGGAGGTGCTGGGCGCGTCGCGCGGCGAGCTCGAGAGCCTGCTGGCCCGGTTCGCCGGCACCGCCGAGTTCGAGCTGAAGGCGCTGTATCCCGACCAGGCGGCCCTACTCGAGGAGGTCGTGCGCGACAACCCGCGGATCGCGGGACTGCGCGGGCGCGGCGGCTACCACGAGCAGATCCAGCTCGGCGAGCTCGTCGCCGCGGCGCTCGACGAGAGGCGGCGCAGCGACGAGGGCTTCCTGCTCGACGCGCTGACGCCGCTGGCGGTCGACCGGCGGGCGCGCGAGGAGCTGCCGGAGCGGGTGGCGGCGAAGCTCTCGTTCCTGGTCGACCGCAATCGCCAGGCCGAGTTCGAGGAGCGCGCGGAGCAGCTCGCGCAGGAGTGCCATACGCGGCTGCAGCTGCGGCTGGACGGACCTCTGCCGCCGCACAACTTCGTCGATCTCGCACTCCCGGCGGGGGCGGCCGCCTGACATGGGCATCGTGACCGGTCTCCTGACGCTCCCGCTCGCGCCCGTGCGAGCGACGGCGTGGGTTGCGGAGCAGCTTCGGGCCGAAGCCGAGCGCGAGCTCGACGACCCCGAGCGGCTGCGCAGGCAGCTGGAGACGGTCCAGGTTGCGTACGAGCTGGGCGAGATCGGTCTCGCCGAGTACGAGCAGGCCGAGGAGCAGATCCTGGCGCGACTGATCGCGCTGGAGCAGCCGGGGAGCATCCCCGAGGAGGTGGCATAGCGATGGCAGCAAATGGAGGCGACGCTCGCTCGAAACGGGCGCAGGCGCGCAACGACCGCCGGTCCAGGTCGTCCCAGCAGGAGCAAGGGCAGGAGCAGGAACAGGAACAGCAGGGCCAGGACGGCGGCGCGAACGGCGGCGGCCAAGGCGGCGGCAAGCTGAGCACGCCGAAACTGGTGGCGGCGGGAGCCGCCGCAGGGGCTCTCCTCGGCACGGCGAAGGCGGTGCGCGACCGCCGGCACGGGCACGACGCGGAGCCCGAGGCGGGAGATGAGCAGCACGACGAGTACGACGACCACGATGAGCCGCGTGGCCGCGGCGGGGAACAGGAGCACGAGAGCGCCCAGCCGTCGGGCGTACGCGGACTGCTCGCCACGGTGCTCGAGGCGGCGCTCGAGGCCGTCCACGAGCCGACCCAGGCGCGCCAGGATCGCGAGGACGACGACGACGAGCGCGCGCGCGACGAGGAGGACGAGGACGAGGAGGCAGAACGAGAGCCGCGCGCCGAGCACGGAGGGGGAGACGCCGGCCGGCCGGCGGCGCGCGGCGAGTCGGGCCAGGCCGGCCGAGTCGAAGCGGAAGGCGGCGCGGACGACGTCGCGAGCGCGAGCGGGGCAGGCGGCGATGCGCGCGCAGATGAGGCGCCGGAGGAGTCGCCGAGCGGGAACGCGCACGGCGCCGAGCCGATCCACGCACGCAGGAACGGCAGGGTCGGAGCGGCGGAGATCGTCGCCCGCGCCAGGGAGCAGGTCGCAGCGCTCGTCGGGCGCGAGCCCGAGTCCACCTCGCGCATCGAGCAGGTCGACGGCGGCTGGCGGCTCGCCGTCGAGGTCGTCGAGGTGCCGCGGATCCCCCCGACCACCGACGTGATGGCCTCCTACTCGCTTGCGCTCGACGAGTCGGGCAAGGTCCTCGAGTACGGCCGCACGCACCGGTACTACCGCAACCGCGCCGACGGCGGCGACGTCTGATGAGCGCTCCCGACCGCTACGGGGCTCTGCCCGCCCAGGGCGGCCAGAGCCTGGCCGACATCCTCGAGCGCGTGCTCGACAAGGGCATCGTGATCGCGGGAGACATCACCATCAACCTGCTCGACATCGAGCTCCTCACGATCAAGCTGCGCCTGCTCATCGCCTCGGTCGACAAGGCCCGCGAGATGGGCATCAACTGGTGGGAGTCCGACCCCGCGCTCAGCAACGGCGGCGGCGGCCGCGGCGAGCTCGAGCAACGCCTCGAGCGGCTCGAGCAGGCGGCGGGGGTAGCGGGCGAGGGCGAGCCGAGCACCCGTGGCTGAGCGGGGCGTCTACGTCTACGGCGTCGCCGCAGCGGTCGCGGCGGATGACCTACCGCGGGGAGCCGGCGCGCTGGGCGGGCGCCGGCCGCTGAAGCTCGTCGGCGAAGGAAGCCTCGTCGCGCTCACCTCGGAGGTCGAGGTGTCGTGGCTGCAGGAGCAGCTGCGCGCGGCCGAGAACGGCGACCTCGCCGCGCTCGAGCCGCTGGTGCGGGCGCACGAGACGGTGCTCGGGCGGGCCCTCGACGCCGACGCGCTCGTGCCGTTCCGCTTCGGCACGATCTTCTCCGACGAGGCCGAGGTGCGGGCGTTCGTGGCGGAGCGCGAGCGACAGCTCGAGGAGACGCTCGACCGGCTGACCGGTGCGCGGGAATGGGGCGTGAAGGCCCTGCTCGAGCCGGAGACGGCGGAGGCGCTGGCCACGGCGTCCGATCCGCAGCTCGCGGAGCTTGCGGCGCGCTCGGCCTCGGGGTCGGGCAGCGCGTTCTTCGCGCGCAAGCGGCTCGAGGTCGAGCAGGCCGAGCGGCTGCGACAGGTCGCGGCGGAGCTTGCGGAGGAGTGCCACGCGCGACTCGCCGTCTGTGCGCGCGAGGCCGCTCTCAACGCTCCGCAGCCCCCGCACCTGTCCGGTTACGAGGTGCCGATGATCCTGAACGGCGCCTACCTCGTCGAGCGCGAGCAGGAAGGCGACTTCCGCGCCCGGCTCGAGCAGCTGCGGGAGGAGTATGACGACCGCGGGCTGACGCTCGAGCTGACCGGGCCGTGGCCGGCGTACAACTTCGTCGGCGCGACACCCGCGGTGGTCGGATGACCAACAGGGCCGCCGCCCTCTCCCGGCCGCAGGTCGATCTGGTGGAGCTTCTCGACCGGACCCTCGGCACCGGCGTCGTCGCCGCCGGGGACATCACGCTCTCGGTCGCGGGGGTGGAGCTCGTATACCTGAACCTGCGGGCGCTCCTCTCCTCCGTGGCGACGCTCGAGGCCCAGGGGATCGCCTTCCCCGAGCACGGCGGCAGCGGCGTCGAGCCAGGCCCGGGCCGGCTGTCGCAGCCGGCATCGGCGCCGAGCGGCGCTCCCGCGTTCGGCGCCCGACGCAGCGAGGCGCCGCGGCGCCCGCGGCCGCTCGCGCTCGCCGGGACGCCTGCGCCCGACACGAGGCGCGACGAGCGCGACGAGGCGGACGACGAGCGGCTCGAGCGGGGACTCGCTCAACTCGTGCTGACGGTGACGGAGCTACTGCGGGACCTGATGGAACGGCAGGCTCTGCGGCGGGTCGAGGCCGGCTCGCTCGAGCCCGAGCGGGTCGAGCGGCTCGGCCGAGCGTTCGAGCTCCTCGAGGAGCAGATGAAGGAGCTGAAGCGCAGCTTCGGCTTCGGCGACGATGACCTGACCCTTCGGCTCGGCCCGCTGGCCGAGCTCGAGGAGGAGCGGTGACGCAGCACACGGCGCGGCAGTTTCCGGGACGCGCGCCGGGGAGATAGACGGTAGACCAGAGAGAAAAGGAGAAGAGAGATGGCCTCACTCAAGGACACGGTCAACCTCACGAGTCAGCTGACTGACCTGACGAACCAGCTGCACGGCGAGCTCACCGAGGGCGACGTCGACTTCGAGAAGATGATCAAGATCGCGGACGAGATCTCGGAGCACGCCGACAGCCTCGCAGCAGCGTTCACGCGCGTGAACGAGGCGCTGACGGATCCGCTCCAGCAGAGCAGCGAGAACGGCAGCGGCGACGGCGGCAACGCCTCGCGCGCCTCGGCCGGCTCCCGGCGGCGCAGCACCGCGGGCAGCGCGTCCGGCGGCAACAGCAGCTCGGCGACTAACTAACCCGCAGGCTCGACGTGCGAGGGCTGCCCCGGCAGCCCTCGCCGACGCGGCCGCCGCGCTCTACCCGCTGACGACGTTCTTCGCCTTGTCGAGCAGCGATCGACCCTGCTCGGCCCCGCGCTGGAGGACGCCCTC
>JBBWZD010000195.1:0-7827 GCA_039648875.1 Actinomycetota bacterium | reverse complement strand
GTGCCGCTGCTGCAGAAGCGGATCATCCAGAAGGCGCTCGAGCGCGGCAAGCCCGTGATCACGGCCACGCAGATGCTCGAGTCGATGGTCCACCTCGCCGAGCCGACGCGCGCCGAGGCCAGCGACGTCGCGAACGCCATCCTCGACGGCACGTCCGCGATCATGCTCTCGGGCGAGACGGCCGTCGGCGAGTACCCGGTCGAGGCCGTCGGCTACATGGACCGCATCGCACGCGCCGTCGAGCCCAGCATGGGCTACCGGCACGAGCTCCCCGAGGCCGGGTCGAACCCGACGATCGGGAGCGCGATGTCGAACGCCGCCTGCGATCTCGCAGAGGCGCTCCGCGCGAAGGCGATCCTCGTTCCGACGTTCAGCGGCCGGACCGCGTCGGCCGTGGCGCGGCTGCGGCCGCAGCGTCCCATCGTCGCGCTCACCCACGTGGACTGGGCGGTGCGCCAGCTCGCCCTCGAGTGGGGCGTCACGCCGCTGCTGATCCCGCAATGCGACGACGTGGAGGACCTGTGGAATCGCTCGATCGAGGCGGCCCGCAACGCCGGCCTCGTCGCGGCGGGCGACCGGGTGGTCATCACCGCCGGCACCGCCGTGAACATCCCCGGCTCCACCAACGTGATCAAGGTCGACATCGCCTAGCCGTCGCCAGAGTCCACCGCGCCGTCCACAGACGGCTGCCGGTCTGTGGATCGCTGTGGACGCCGCCGGCGAACTTCCCGCTATTTGCGTCCGGTTCGGACACCTCTCTGTGGACAAGCACAGCACGCGTGCGCCGGGTGTGAGTGACTGCCGCCACCGCAGGGAGAACCCTCTCCCTCTCTCCCGGGCGGGAGCCGCGCTCAACGCCATCGCCGCAGGTGGCACCTGCGCTGGCTCCCGCCCCCTTCCCCGGGGGGAAACCACGTTCCCCCGCGGTCCCCTCCCCGGCCGCGGAAGGAGCGCGCTCGGCCGGGGCGAATGGGCCGGAGGTGGCTCGAAAGTCGCACGCGCGCTCGTCCGTGGTCCGCCGCTACGTGGCGGTGGCGGCGCTCGTCCTCGTGGCGCTGCTCTACTACCGCCCCGTTAAGGCGTGGGTCGACGCGCGCGGCCAGCTCTCGCAGCGGAGCGCCGTCGTGCAGCGGCTCCAGGCGGAGCGGGCGCGCCTGCAGCAGCGCGTCGGCTCCTCGACCTCCCTGGCGACGCTCTCGCGGGAGGCACGGGCGCTCGGGTACGTCCGTCCGGGCGAGCGCCTCTTCATCGTGCGGAACATCAACGCGTGGCGGAGGCGGAACCGCGCAGCTGCGCGTCGGCGGTGACCTCCCGGGGGTAGCCTGCCGCCGTGGAGGGTGGCGATCGCGGAGTCGTCGCATACCAGCTCGGGCGTGAGCCGCGCGCGTTCCGCCGCGTGGTCGTGCGGTGCCCGTTCGGACGGCCCGCGGTCACGGAGCAGAGCCCGTACGCCGGCGACGGCGAGCCGTTCCCGACGACGTACTACCTCACCTGCCGGCACCTGGTCGGGGCAATCTCGCGGCTCGAGGCGGCGGGCGGCGTCGAGCGGTGGAGCGCGGAGGTCGCCGCCGACGCCGCGCTCTCCCGAAGCCTCGCCCGCGCCGACGAGGAGCAGCGACGGGTCCGGCGCGAGCTCGCCGACGGCGCCGGGGGCCGGGACGGCGGTGCCTCGCTCGCGCTCGGCGTCGGCGGCGCCGGCCGGCCACAGGGCGCCGGCCGAGGCTCGCTCAAGTGCCTGCACGCGCACGCCGCGTTCGCCCTCGCGCGGCCGGGCTACGAGCTGGGCGAGCGGATCGTCGCGGAGGTCGAGCCGCTCTGGCCGGAGCGGTGCTGCAGCGACCCGCCGGCGCAGAAGTAGAGTCGGCCCGGTGTCGTCGGACGCGGTGACCCTGGTGCGGCAGGAGTGGGAGGAGGGCAACCGTCTGCTCGAGGCTGCGCGCGACGACGGGCCGCGCTACCGCCGCCTCGTGGACGAGGTCGAGATCCTCACCGGGGAGCTGCGCCGGCGCGTCGGCCAGACGTACACGCTCGCCGAGCTCGCGGCCGTCTACCGCGACGGCGACCGCTGGGCGCGAGCTGCGCTCGAGGAGCAGGCGTCGCCGGGCTGGGCGCCCAACCTCGCGCTCGTCCTCGCGGCCTCCTTCTACGCCTACCAGCGCGGCGCCGTCGACTACGCCCCGTGATCGCGCCGGGCCCGCGCAGCCGCCGGCCGCGCCGCAGGCGTGCCCGCGGCCGGGCGCTCCGCTGGCTGCTCGGGCTCGCCCTCGCGGCGATCCTCTTCGGAGTCGGCGTCGCGCTCGGCGAAGCGTTGCACGACAACCCGAAACCGGGCGTTAGCGTTACTAGGTCGAGAACGCTCCACCCGTGACCGGTTTGGCAACGAAAACGTGTAAGAAGGTGTAGCTTTGGGCAGGTTCCCTGCGATGGCCCATCGGGACGACAGCGAATGGCTCACCCTGGGCCAGGCGGCGCGCTTCATCGGCGTCGCGCAGAGCACGATCCGGAAGTGGTCCGACCAGGGCCGCGTCCCCGCCTTCTACACCCCGGGCGGCCATCGCCGCTACCGGCGCGCCGATCTCGAGACCTTCTTGGACCGCTCCGGCCCCGGCGGCCGCCCGAAGTCGGGGCCGCTCGTCCTCCTCGTCGACGACGACGAGAAGGTGCGGGAGCTCGTGCGCATCAACCTCGAGTTCGAGGGCTACGTCGTCCGGGAGGCGGGCAGCGCCGAGCAGGGCATGGCCGCGATCGAGGACGACATGCCGGACCTGATCCTCCTCGACGTGATGATGCCGCACGTGGACGGCTGGGAGATGCTGCGGCGCGTGCAGGAGCGCTACGGCGCCGGAGCCATTCCCGTCGTCATGTTCAGCGGCAAGGTCGACGAGCAGGCGGAGGCGCAGGCGGCGTCGAGCGGCGCCCAGGCCTTCGTCGGCAAGCCGTTCGACCTGCAGCAGCTGATCGACCAGACGAAGCACATCGTTCCCGTCTGAGCGCCGCTCCCTGATCGGCTTCGACAGGCACTGGGAACGCTGGGTCGTCCACCACCGGTGGCACCCGCTGAACGAGGTGTTCGTATGGCTGTCGCGGATCGGGACGTGGGGCGCCGTCTGGCTCCTCCTCGGGTTGCTGCTCGCCCTCGCCCTGCGGCGGCCGCCGCTCGTCGCCGCCGTCGCGCTGTCCGACGCGGCCGCGCAGGGCCTCGCCGGGCTGCTCAAGGCGGCGACCGGCGTGGAGCGGCCGCCGCGCCGCTACGCCGACACCCACCCGCTGCTACCGATCCCCCACGACGGGTCCTTCCCCTCCGGCCATGCCGCGTCGAGCTTCGCGTGCGCCACCGTCCTCGCCTTCGCCCGTCCGAGGGCCGCCCCTGCGCTCTACCTGCTCGCCCTCGCGATCGGCTTCTCGCGCGTCTACGTCGGCGCCCACTGGCCGCTCGACGTCCTCGGCGGCGCGGCTCTGGGTGTGGCGGTGGGCGCCGGGGTCGTCAGAGCTCTTCCGCGGCTCGAAGCAGCCCGGCGGCGATCAGCAGGATCGCCGCGATCAGGCTGATGAAGACGCCGATGCCGCGGTTGGCCGTGTCGAAGAACGTGTCCGGGATCGAGATCAGCCGGATCAGGACGAAGATCGTGGCCAGCGCGCCGAGGCCGATCAGGACCAGGCTCTCCGGCACGGCGGCCGGCAGCTCGATGCCGGCGTCTCGCAGGGCCTCGAGCGCCACGGTCGCGAAGCCGATGAAGAAGACGAGCTTTCCGAGCGCCCCGGTGTGCCAACCCGTCACCGACAGCACGAGTCCATCGGCCTGGCTCCCGGCGTACCAGTCGGTGAAGGCGGAGATCATGAGCACGAGCCCGGAGATCCAGGCCAGGCGCTCGCCCCAGTAGCCGGGGGCGGGGGTCCGGGGGCTGCGGCGGGGCTCGACTGGATCTACAGGCGCCGAAGGGGGTAGAATCGGCTCGGGCGTTTGCACTGCCCGCAGTATGGGCAAATCGAAGGAGCCGCGTGAAGATGACGAGTCGTGCCAATGGCGAGGACGAGAGGCTCGAGAGCTCGGGGGTCGGGACGCTCGAGGGGTCCGGCTACGTCGAGTTCCTCGCTACAGGTGAGCGCGCCGCCGGCGAGTTCCACTGCGGCGAGTGCGGCTACGGCGTGATCGTCTCGCGTGGCCTCCCGCGCTGCCCGATGTGCGGCGGCACCGTCTGGGAGCAGTCCGCGTGGAGCCCATTCACTCTGCGCAGCGACCTCGCGCGGTAGCCGAGCTCCCGTCGCCGCAGCCGAGCCTGTTCCTACAGGCCGAACAGGCGCTGGATCTCGTGCCAGCTGCCGACCACGAACGCGACGGCGATGGCGAGCAGGACGGTCAGCGCGACGTAGAAGCGGTAGCGCGCCAGGCGGTCCTCCTGCCGGCGGCGGATCAGCGCCTGGCGGCGGGCGCGGTGGTACCGATACCGCAGCTCGATGGTGCCCGGATCGACGGGTACGCCGTCGCCCGGCGCTCCGTCCGCAGGCGACTGCCCGACCTCGTGCAGCGGGTGACCGGAAGCAGGCTGCGCCACCGGGGCAGTGTATGAGACGCATGGCGGCGCCGACGCAGTGCGCGCCGGCGGAGCCTGGCGGTCGCGGGTGATCGCCCAGGCCGACCCGGAGCCGCGCGCGGCCGTCGCCGCCGTCCCGCTCGACGTCTTCGCCGTGCTCGAGCGCGCCGTCGCGTCGGCGGCGCAGCGCCCGGCTCTCACGGCTGCGCTGGAGGACGTCGCGACCGCGGCGCGAGAGATCTCCGGCGCCGACGTCGCGCTCGTGCGAGTGCTCGACGCGGGCAGGAGCCGCCTCTCCGCCGTCGCCGTCGTCGGGCCTCCTGCGCTGGCCGCCGAGCTCGAGGGCACGCATCTTCCGGCTGACGACGTGCCCGCGACGACGATCCCCTCCCTCGCCGAGGCTCCCGACGCGGTACGGCGGGCGGCAGCTCGCGCCGCGGCGCGGTCCGTGCTGGTCGTCCCGGTGCGCGTGGACGGAACTGCCGCCACGCTGGAGCTGTTTCGCGCGGCGGGACCCTTCTCGGCCGCGGAACGGCTCGCGGCCGAGCTGGCCGCGGGGCAGGCGGCGCTCGTCCTGCGCGCGTTCGCGGCGGGCTCCCACGGGGCCGCCGAGGCGCTCGAGCGGCCGGCGCTCGAGCTCGCCGGCGAGGCGCTCGCGGCGGCGCTCGACGAATCGCACACGGCGTCGGAGCTCGTGCGCGTCGCGGCGTCGGTCGTCGGCGCGCCCGTGGCGCTGCTCTGGGAGCCCGGCGCGGACGGCGCCCTGACGCTCGCCGGCTCGCACGGGCTCGCCGCAGGCGACGATCTCGAGCCCGCGCGGAGGCTCGCGGCCGCCGCGGTCGACGCCTCGGCCCCGGTGCGGCCGGTCGCGGCGGCGGAGCTGCCGGCTGCGTGCGGCGTCTCCACGACGCTGCCCCTCGGCCAGCCGCCTCTCGGCCTGCTCCAGCTGCTCTTCGCGTCCGGCGACGCGCCCGGCGCGGAGCAGCTCGTGCGCCTCACGACGTTCGGCGTCCGCGTCGCGCACGCGCTGCGGGCGAGCGCACGAGCGCGCACGCTCTCGGTGGAGCTCGAGCGCACCCGCGCGCTGCTCGCCGTCGTCGGGCAGGCGACCGCCGAGCTGTCGCTCGCGCACACGCTCGAGACGGCGGTCGACCGGGTGGCGGAGCTCTTCGCGGTCGAGCAGGTTGCGGTGTACCTGCGGGGCGAGGAGGAGGAGGAGCTCGTCCCCGCCGCCGGCAGTGGACTGGCGGGGCCGCATGCCCGTGTCGCGGAGCGCCTGCTCGAGATGGCGCGCCGCCCGGTGCGCGGCCGGCGGCTCGTGGAGATCGCGGACGCGGCGGCCGACCCGCGGCTGCGCGACGTCCTCGAGGCAGTGCGCGAGTCGGGGATCCGCGCCGCCGTCGCGGCGCCGCTGCTCGTGCGGGAGGACGTGATCGGGCTGCTCGCGATCTACCCGGCGAGAGGCCGCGGGCCGACCGAGAACGAGGCCGCACTGCTCTCGGCGCTCGCCGGCCAGCTTGCGGTGGCCGTGCAGAACGCGCAGCTGCACGAGCAGACGGCCGAGCTGAGCGGGCAGCGCGAGGAGGCCCTCGCCTCCGAGCGGGCGGCGGCGAAGCGCCTGCGGGCGCTCTACGAGATCTCGCGGTCGTTCGCGCAGAGCCTCTCGCTCGAGACGACGCTCGACGCCCTCGCACACACCGTCGCGGACGTGCTCGACGTCGACGCGGCCGTGCTGAAGATGCCGGACGCGCGGCGGGAGCAGCTCGTGCCGCGGGCGATCCACGTGCAGGACGGACAGCTGGCCGGGGCCGCGGGCGCGATTCTGTTTCGCGCGCAGCCGTTCGGGACCAGCGAGGTGCAGCGCCTCTTCCGCGACGCCGAGCCGTTCCGCATCGAGCGCGGCCACGAGTTGCTGGAGCCGTTTCTCGAGAAGGGCTGGACGGCAGCCGTGGTTCCGGTCGCGACGCCGGCCGAGGTGATCGCGTCGCTGACCATCCTCTGCTTCAGGCCCGGTAGCCCGATCACGGCGTCGACGATCGAGGCGGCCGAAGCGATCGCGGGACAGGCGGCGCTGGCGATCGACAACGCGCGCCTGTACCAGCAGCAGAAGGAGTTCGCGGACACGATGCAGCGGTCGCTGCTCCCGCGCGATCGGCCGCGGGTGGAGGGGCTCGACATCGGCGCCGCCTATGCGGCGTCCGCGAAGGTCGACGTGGGCGGCGACGTCTACGACTACCTCGTGCTGCCCGACGGTCGGCTCGCAGTCGTGCTCGGGGACGTGACCGGCCACGGGATCGACGCGACGGCCGACATGGCGATGGCGAAGTTCGTGTTCCGGTCGCTCGCACGCGAGCACTCCGAGCCCGGCGAGTTCCTCTCCGCCGCGAACGCGGTCGTCGTCGACGAGATCGCCACCGGAAAGTTCATCACGATGCTCTACCTGGCCGTCGACGGGCGGACGGGCAGCGTCGCCGCCGCGGGGGCCGGGCACCCGCCGCCGCGGCTGCTCGCAGCGGACGGGACGGTGCAGTCGATCGACGCGCGCGGGCTGATCCTCGGCGTCGCCGAGGGGCAGCGCTACGAGGAGGTGCACGCGACGCTCGAGCGCGGCGGCTGCCTCGTGCTGTACACCGACGGCGTGATCGAATCGCGGCGCGAGGGGGACCAGTTCGGGATCGAGCGGCTCGACGCGCTGCTCGCGAGCGAGCGCGGCCTGACGCCTGAGGAGCTCGCACGGGCGGTGATCGTGACCTGCCGCGATCACGCGGGCGGCGAGCTCGCGGACGACTGCGCCGTGGTCGTCGTCAAGCGTCTCTAGTGGAGCTTCGGCGCGGCTCGCGCGGGATCGTGCGGATCGGCCATCGCGGCGCCGCGGCGCTCGCGGCCGACAACTCGCTCGAGTCCCTGGCGCTCGCCGTGGAGCTCGGCGTCGACGTCGTCGAGTTCGACGTGCTGCGCGCACCGGACGGGCGGCTCGTCGTCTCGCACGACGCGTCCGCCGCGTCGAGGAACGGCGCAGCGTCGCTCGAGGAAGCCCTCGAGCTGCTCGACGGGCTCGGCGTCGGCCTCCACCTCGACCTGAAATCGCCGGGCGTCGAGGCCCGGATCGCCGACGCGCTGCGCGCGCGCTCTCTCGTCGAGCGGACGTTCGTCAGCTCGGTCTCGCGCGAGGTCCTTCGGACGCTCCGCGCGGTCGAGCCCGAGCTCCGTCGTGCCGTCGGTTACCCCGACGACCACCTCGGCGTGAGCCGGTGGCCCCGCCTCGACCCGGTCGTCCGCGGCGGTCTCGGCGCGC
>JBBWZD010000186.1:0-17118 GCA_039648875.1 Actinomycetota bacterium | reverse complement strand
CGGTCTTCCCGGCGGACGCGCGCATCATGGTCTGGAACGGCGGCCTGTGGGACTGGCTCGACCCGGCGACCGTGCTGCGGGCTCTCGCGCTGCTGCACCGCGAGGACGACTCGTGGCGGCTCGTGTTCGCGGGCACCGTCCGGCCGAGCCACCGGGAGCAGATGACTGCCGCCGACGAGGCTCGGCGCCTTGCGGACGAGCTCGGCCTCGGCGCCTCGGGCGCAGTTCATTTCCGCTCCGGCTGGACGCCGTACGAGGAGCGCGCGTCGCTGCTCCTCGAGTGCGACGTCGGCGTATCCGCGCACCGCGCGACCCTCGAGTCGCGCTTCGCGTACCGGGCGCGGATGCTCGACTTTCTCTGGACGCGGCTTCCGATCGTGAGTACCGACGGTGACGACTGGTCGACCCGGATCGCCGGCGAGGGCCTGGGCGAGGTCGCTCCGGCCGGCGACCCCGAGGCATTCGCGGCCGCGGTCCGCCGCGTGGCGGAGAGCGGTCGCGAGGAGTATGTGGAGGCGCTCGCCGCCGCCGCGGCCGCGCAGACCTGGTCGCAAGCGGCAGAGCCGCTGGCGCGGCTGGTCGAGACTTTGTCGTCGCCCGCGCGGCGCGCCCTGGATCCCGCGAGGACCTTCTACGGACTGCGCCACTCGGCGGTCGCGCTCGCCGGGCGCGCCCGTCGCTGAAGGGCGGCGCGGGCCGATGAAGGTCGTCGTCCTGACCACCTCGTACCCCCGCGATCAGGACGACGTCGCCGGCCGTTTCGTGGCCGACGCGGTTGAGCACGCCCGGGCGCGCGGCGTGGAGGTGGTGGTGGTCTCGCCGGCGTCGTTCCGCAATTTCGGGATCGCG
This sequence comes from Actinomycetota bacterium, assembly GCA_039648875.1. Taxonomy (GTDB): domain Bacteria; phylum Actinomycetota; class Thermoleophilia; order Gaiellales; family Gaiellaceae; genus Palsa-739. The sequence continues at coordinate 16,269 of JBBWZD010000186.1, read as the reverse complement.
TACGGGTACGGAGTCGTCGGCAACCTGCGCCGGCAACCGTGGCGCGCGGCGCTGCTGCCGGCGTTCTTCTGGTCGTTCCGGCGCGCGGCCGCGCGCGCCGCCCGCGACGCCGACGTCGTCCACGCCCACTGGCTCGCGTCGGGGGCGGTCGCGGCAACACTGGGGAAGCCGTACGTCGTGCAGGTGTGGGGCACGGACGTCGAGCTCGCGCGACGGGCTCCGCGGCTCGTCCGCCCGGTGCTGCGGCGGGCGCGCGCCGTGGTCGCGGGCTCGTCCTTCCTCGCCGAGCAGGCGCGTCACCTCGGCGCACAGGACGTACGCGTCGTACCGACCGGCGTGGCGCTTCCGGACTCGGTCGGCGAGCCCGCCCGCCCCCCACACGTGCTGTACGTCGGGCGCCTCTCGGCGGAGAAGGGGATCCTCGAGCTCGTGGAGGCGTGCGCCGGGGATCTGCCGCTCGTGGTCGTGGGCGACGGGCCGCTGCGCGCGCGGGTGCCGGCTGCGGTGGGCTTCGTCGCTCCGGCCCACCTCGGCCCGTGGTACGAGCGTGCTGCAGTCGTCTGCGTGCCGTCGCGGCGCGAGGGCTACGGCGTCGTCGCGCGCGAGGCGATGGCGTACGGCCGGCCGGTCGTGGCGAGCGCCGTCGGCGGGCTCGCCGACGCGGTGGAGCACGGCAAGACCGGAGAGCTCGTCCCGCCGGGGGACGTGGCCGCGCTGCGGGCGGCGCTCGAGCGGCTCCTGACCGACGAGCAGCGCCGCCGCCGCCTCGGAGAGGAGGCGCGCCGGCGCGCGCGCGAGCACTTCTCCTGGGAAGCCGCGACGGCCGATCTGCTCGAGCTGTACCGGAGCGTCACCGCCGCGCGCGACGAACCGCCGCGCCGGCGCCCGCCGCCGTGACTGCGAGCAGCGCGAGCGCGAGCCAAAGGATCACGCCGTGGCCACCGCCGATCGCCGAGCCGGCCGCTCCGAGGGACGAGCCGGAGACGGGACCTGCTGCCTTCGCGGCCGCTTGGCTCTCGCTGGCGCGGACACGCGCGCTCGCGCGCAGCCGCTTCTGCGGTGCGCCGAAAGCGGCGGACGAGGCCACGTTCACCAGCGCCTCGCCCGTGGGGCCCGCTCGGCGTAGCGTCCGCGTGAGCTTCCGCGGGAGTCGCGCGTGGCCGCCACCCGTCGGGACGACCGGGCCGCCGCTCGTCGGTACGGCCTCGACGTACTGTGCGACCGCGGGGTTCTCGGGGGGCGCGGGCGGCGGTGTCGCCGCCCTGGCGGAGGCTCCCGCCAACGAGGCGAGAACCGCGACGCAGGCGCAGATCAGCGGCTCTTTCGCCATTCGGGATCGGCGGGTACCGTAGCAGCCCGATGGCGGTCGAGCAGGAGACGGCGGGGCTGCCGGTTCCGCTGGCGGCCCGCGTTGCCGGCCGGTCGCCCTGGCTGGTCTCGCTCGCCGTCTGCGGCCTCACCTTCTGGCTCGCGTACGACCAAGGAAGCTACGACGTGCCGTCGCGGAACGCGGTCGCAGTCGTCGTGTGGTGGAGCGTCATCGTCGCCGCCGCCGCCGGGCTCGCCGTCCGCTCGCGCGCCGCGACGGGAGCGGTCGCGACGGCGGGAGCGCTCGCGGCCCTAGCACTCTGGACGCTGGCGTCGACCGTTTGGGCGCCGAGTGCCGAGGATGCCTTCTCCGAGTTCGACCGAGTGGCGCTCTACCTCGGCGTCTTCGTGCTCGTGTGCCTGCTCGTTCGGCGGTCGCACGTCGAGGCGTGGTGCAGCGGGCTCGGCGTCGGAATCCTGGCGGTCGCCGTCGTCGCGCTCGGCAGCCGCCTCTATCCCGGAGCATTTCCGAAGCAGGCCGGCATCTCCATCCTGCCGCCGCTCGTGGCTCGGCTCAGCTACCCCTTGGGCTACTGGAACGGCCTCGGCATCCTCTGCGCGCTGGGCATCCCCCTCCTCGTCGCCTGCGCGGCGACCGGTTCCCGCGCCGCGGCGCGCGGCGCCTACGCGGGCGGCGTGCCCCTCCTGTGCGCGACCATCTACCTCACGTCCTCGCGGGGTGCCTTCGCCAGCGCGGCGTGTGCCGTGGCCGCGTTCGTGATCCTGACCGGGCGGCGCTGGCGGGCGCTGGGGTTGACGCTGCTCGCACTCGCCGGCGGCGGCGTCTCGGTGGCGCTGCTCGCCCACAATCCCGCGGTCGCGAACGGTGGGATCTCGTCCGCAGACACGACCGTCGCGCTCGCTCTCGCGGGAATCGCCCTTCTCACCGGGGCGGCGTGCGGCGCGCTGCTGGTGGTGCCCGCGCCACGCCGGCCCCCGCCGCCCGTGGTCGGGTGGGGCCTCGCCGCCGCGGTCGTCGTCGCAGTGCTCCTGGCCGTCGCCGTCGCCCACCCGGCCAGCCGCCTCCACGCGTTCGAGCGGCCCCCGACCGCCCTCGCGACCCCCCACGGCGACTACGTCAAGGCGCACCTGCTGAGCGGCTCGGGCAGCGGGCGCTGGCAGTTCTGGCAGGCTGCTGTCGCCGAGTTCAGGTCGAGCCGTGTCCACGGTCGCGGAGCTGGTTCGTTCGCGGAGTGGTGGGCGGCGCACGGGACGCTCGCGACCTCGATCCAGGATGCCCACTCGCTCTATCTCGAGACGCTCGGGGAGCTCGGACTCGTGGGTCTCCTCCTGCTGCTCGGGCCGTTCGCGCTCGCCGCGGTCGCGGGCGTGCGCCGCCTGCGACATCTGTCCGGGAGCGAGCGCACGGTGGCGGCCGGGGCCGCCGCAGCCGTCTGCGGCTACCTGGTCGCGGCCGGGGTGGACTGGATGTGGGAGCTCACCGCCGTCTCGGTGGTCGCGTTCGCGGCCCTGGCGCTTCTCGTAGCGCCCGCCGTCGGGGGCCCCGCGCTGCGCACGCTGCGGGGACCCGGCGCGCCTCGCCGCAGCCGGCGGACGCCGGTGCTCGCCGTAGCGGTGCTCGCGGCGTGGCTCGCGGCGTGCGCCGAGGCTCTGCCGCTGCTGACACAGCTCCAGATCGGAGCGAGCCAGGCCGCAGCGCGCGGCGGACGGACGGCAGCGGCGGTGAGCGACGCACGGTCGGCGGTGCGGCTGCAGCCGTGGGCATCGTCCCCCTATCTGCAGCTCGCACTCGTGAGCGAAGCGTCGGGCAACCTGCCGGCCGCGCAGGCCGCGATAGGGCGCGCGATCCACCGGGACCCGTCGAGCTGGTCGGTGTGGCTCGTCGCGGCGCGAATCGCGACGAAGCAGGGCGATCTCGCCGCCGCGCGCCGGGGCCTCGCGCGGGCGAAGTCGCTGAACCCGCGCTCGCCGCTCTTCGCGGGCGGCCGCGATTAGAAGCCTTGTCCGCGGGCAGCATCGCCCGTAACATCCTCCTCCGAGGACCGCGCCAGGGGGGCGAATGCGGGCAGTCGAGCATGTAACGCCGGTCGTTGCGACCGCGCCCGAGGAGGGATCGGAGCGTTGGCCGGTCGGCCGGCCGTGGTGGCGCGACTCGCTGCGGCGGCGGATGCTCGCGGGCGCGGACGCGACGGTCGCCATCGTGTTCAGCGTGGCCTTCGGGATCCTGTCCGCCGGCGGCGTCGTGGCTGCGTTCTGGGCCGCAACGCTGCTGCCGGTGTGGATCGTCCTGGCGAAGCTCCACGGGCTGTACGACCGGGATCACCGCGCGCTTCGCCACCTGACCGCCGACGAGCTGCCGAGCCTCTTCCTCTGGGTGGTGACGAGCGGGGCGCTGACGATCATCGTCGTCGCGCGAATCTCCGGCCACAGCGTCGTGTCGCTGCGGGTCGTGCTCGCCTTCGGCGTCGCGTGCCTCGCCGCCGCCTGCTTCCGCTCGGCGGCGCGGTTCGCGTGGCGGAACGTCGTCCCGCGCGACCGCACGGTCATCATCGGCGAGGGCTCCCTCGCGGACGCTGCACGGCGAAAGCTGGAGCTGTTCCACGAGATTCACGCCCAGCCCGTCGGAGCGATGTCGCTCGCCTCCGCGCGCGACCTCGAGGAGCGGAGGGCCGAGCTGCGGGCGCTTCACCCCGACCGCCTGCTCCTCGCCGCGCTGTCGTTCGACGACGACCTGCTCGGGGAGCTCATCTCCTTCTGTCGCCAGGCGTCCGTGAAGCTGACCGTCGTGCTCGCCGGTCGCCGCCAGTTCGGCGCCGCCGTTCAGCTCGGGCGGATCGCCGAGCTGCCGGTGCTCGAGTACAACACCGCCGACGTCTCGCGCTCGACGCTCCTTCTGAAGCGGCTGGGCGATGTCGTGCTCGCGAGCGTGCTTCTGGTCGTCCTCGCCCCGCTGTTCGCGCTCGCCGCTCTGGCCACCCTCGTCGAGAGCGGGCCGCCGGTGTTCTTCAAGCAGGTGCGCGCCGGCATCAGCGGGCGGCCGTTCACGATGTGGAAGTTCCGCACGATGGTCCGCGGCGCCGAAGCGCAGCTTCGCGGCCTGGTGCCGTTCGAGGAGCTGGACGAGCCGGTCTTCAAGCTGCGGCGGGACCCCCGCGTCACGCGCGTCGGCCGCATCGTCCGCCGCTTCAGCATCGACGAGCTGCCGCAGCTCTTCAACGTGCTGCGAGGAGACATGAGCCTCGTCGGCCCGCGTCCCGAGCAGGCGGATCTCGTGGCGCTGTACCGTCCGGAGCACCTCGTGCGCCTCCAGGTGAAGCCGGGGCTGACAGGGCCGATGCAGGTGTTCGGCCGAGGCGAGCTCTCCCTGGAGGAGCGGATCGCGGTGGAGCAGGACTACATCGAGAACCTCACCCTCGCGCGGGATCTGCGCATACTCGCGATGACGATCGCGCCGGTCGTCAGCGGACGCGGCGCCTTCTGAGAGCGGCGCAGGCCGCGCCGGCCGCCCCTACGCCCGATCGGCGCGGACGCCGACGAATATGTGCTGCTCCGACGACGGGTCGATCTCGTCGACGACGACGAGACCCGCCCGCCGCATGGCCGCGACGACGTCCTCCCGCGACCGCCGCACGCGCCGGATGCCACGTCTCCAGGTCGGCCGGAGAACCACATCCGGGAGCCGCTCCCGCAGCCGGTATCCGACCGACTGCGGCCGGGTGTCGAACTGGAGGCGTGCGACGCCGTCCTGAACGAGCCAGGACCGCGTCAGCTCGAGGTACCGGTCGATCGCCCCGAAGTCTTCGACGTGCTGGAGGACGAGGTGGCTGAAGACGAGATCCGCCTGGAGCTCCAGCGCACCGGCGTCCGCTGTATGGAGCGGGAGGACGTTCTTCATGCCCCGAGCCTCGGCGTTCACCGAGCACTTGGCAAGCATGGTGGGCGAGACGTCGATCGCGACGACGCGGCGAAAGCGGCCGGCCATCGGGATCGCCAGGCGCCCGACCCCGCAGCCGATCTCGACTGCGGTGCCGTGCCCCTCGAGCCACGGCTGCACCTCGTCGAGGATGAGCTGGGCGTCACGCTCGCCGAGCTCGAAGAAGCGGTCGAGGTCGACATCTTCGCCGCCGAAGCCTCGGTCGGTCAGGATGTACCGCTCCGCGCTCTCGGCCGCGAAGCGCTCCCACAGCTCGTCGGTCGACGCTCTCGCCGAACGTGCACCGGGGTCGCCGCCGGCGTTCATCGACGTCAGAACGTCCCTGCCGCCTCTCGAGGTCCGGCTACGGCCGTGTGACGCGGCCGGCCAGCAGCGCCTCCACGTGCTCTCGAAGCCGCCTCTCGAAGCGCTCGCGCGAGAACTCTCCCGCCCGCACGCGCAGCGCCTCCGCCTCCCAACGCCGCGACCGCAGCGCGCGAGCCGCCTCTCGGACGGCCGCAGGGGTCGCCTCCTCCAGCAGGATTCCGTCGACCCCCGGGCGGACGATGTCAAGGGCACCCCCGCGGCCCAGCGCGATCACCGGCGTCCCCGACGCGAGCGCTTCGACCATCGTGATGCCGAAGTCCTCCTCGCCGACGTGGATGAATCCTCCTGCGCCCGCGAGAAGAGCGGCAACGTCCCCGCGCGGCGTCCAGCCCCGGAGCTCGACGTTCGGCGGCAGGCTCCGCCGAAGCTCCACCTCGAGAGGCCCCACACCCACCATCGTCAGCCGGTAGGGCAGCTCCCGGAACGCCTCGACGACGACGGCGGGCCGCTTGTACGGCACCAGGCGGTGGATCCATACGAAGTGATCTCGATCCTTCTCCCGTCCGGCGTCGAACTCCTCGACCTCCACGGGAGGAGGGATGACAATGGCCTCCCGACCGTAGAACCGGCGGATCCGGTCCGCAACCGCCGCGGAGTTGGCGACGAAGCTGTTCGGGCCGGCCGAGGCGCGGCGGTCGTCTCGGCGCAGCCGGGGAGCGAGCATCTCGAGCGCTGCCCGCGGGAGCCAACCCAGGTCGCGTTCGTCCGTCTCCGGGAGCCACGCGTACCGCATCGGTGTGTGGCAGTAGCAGACGTGGACGGCGGTGGCGGGCGGCCGCACGTGGAAGGCGCAGGCGTGCGAAGACGAGATGACGAGTTCGTAGCCCTCGAGGTCGAGGTGGGAGAAGTAGTACGGCATGTACGGGAGGAGGTAGCGCCAGCGGCCCTCTCCGGCTGCGTCCTGCCGGAGGCCCGGCAGACGGCTGAGCGTCGACTCCTGCACGATCGCCGCGGCGAGATCGGGCGGCAGGAGGTGACGTGCGGCCTGAAATGTGAAGATGTCCGGCCGCGATTGCTCGGCGAAGATCCCCGCGCGGATCGCCTCCACCACCCGCTCGGCGCCGTGGTAGCCCTGGAACCAGTCGTGGACGATCGCAGCTCGCGGCGTCAGGAGCGGTCCGGTGGTGGGCGACGTTTGCGCCACGACGCCACCGATCAGCGCCAGGAGCGTGGATCCGGCGCCGGTGCGGATCGCTCGCAGCGCACCGCCCACTGCCCTGGTGTCGTCTCCCTCCGCGAGCGCCAGCAAGCGGCCCTCTCTGCATGCGGCCGAGTGGGGCGCTGTGGCGGGGGCAGCTCCGGGTCCGACGGACCGGGGAGCCGGAGCCTAGGCCGGAGAGGTCCCGATCCGCTGCAGCACGGGCGCATCGCTGCCGCCCGCGAGCTCGAAGCGGCAAAGGCGCGGATCACCGCTGCTGCCCGGCGAGGCATCGACGCTACCGTACCCAAACCCGTGGGCGACCACGCCGCGGCGATCGTCACCTGCTGGTCGGCCCTGCCGGCTTGCTCCTGCTGGCGGCGTAGACGGCATCTCGGCCGGGTGGTCGCGTCGTCCGAGGACGGCAGCGTTCCGGGACGCCTCCGCCTCATACCTGGCGGGGCCGTCGCGCGGTCGAGCTTCTCCGTCGAGTGCTGGAACGGGCTCGGCATCATGATCGCCTGCGCCCTTCTGCCGGGGCTCGCGGCGGTCGCGATCGGCGTGCGAACCGCCGGCGTGGATCGCCGCTCATTCGCCGTTGCTGGCGGCCACCACCCTGTCCGACGGGTGCTACGTTCCGCCCGTGCTTCGGGCGCTCGTGCTCCTGTCCGCGGCGGGGCTGGCGGCCCTCGCAGCCTCCCCGGCGTCCGCTCGAGCGCTCGCAACGGCGATCTTCGACCCATTCGCGGCTTCGCCGACCGCGTCGGCCGAGTTCGGCCGGGCCAAAGCGACCGGAGCGAGTTTCGTCAGGCTGACCGCCTCCTGGCGTGCCACCGCGCCGGCGGCCCCGGCGAAGGGCTTCGCGGCGGCCGACCCGTCGGATCCCGGCTACCGCTGGGAGACGCTCGACGAACAGATCGAGGCCGCCGTCGCCGCGGGCCTGCGGCCGATCGTCGACATCATTGTGGCGCCTCCGTGGGCGCTCGAGGACGGGAGCGGGAGCCCCGGGACCCCTGTCGCACGCGATCTCGGGGATTTCGCGCGCGCTGCGGCCACCCGCTACAGCGGCCGCTTCCACGGCCTGCCGCATGTCCGGTACTGGCAGGTCTGGAACGAGCCGAACCTCACCACCCAGCTCTCGCCGCAACTCGTGCGCGGTCGCCCCGTCGCGGCCCTCGCCTACCGGGACATGGTCAATGCCGTCGCTGCGGCGGTGAAGGGCGTCTCGGGCAGCAACGTCGTCGTGGCCGGTGGGGTGTCGCCGTTCCGGGACATGACACCCGAGACGTACCAGCAGAACCACGATTGGGGGCCGCTGACGTTCATGCGGGCGTTCTTCTGTCTCTCGCCCAAGCTCCGGTCGACCTGTTCGGCGAAGGCTCGCTTCGATGTCTGGTCCCTGCACCCGTACACGTCGGGCGACCCGAACCACCACGCCGTGCTACCGGACGACGTGTCGCTCGGCGACCTGCCGAAGCTTACGGCCATGATCAGGGCCGCGGTGCGTCGCGGGCATGTCCTGCCCCAGCAGATGCCGCAGCTCTGGGTGACCGAGTTCAGCTGGGATTCGTCGCCCCCCGACCCCGGCGGCGTGCCGCCCCGCCTCCTGAAGCGGTGGGTACCGCAAAGCCTGTACCAGGCATGGCGGAGCGGCTTCAGCCTGTTCACCTGGTTCCAGCTGAACGATCAGCCGTTGAGCGCCGGGCCCTACCAGTCGGGCCTGCATTACTCCGACGGGCGGTCAAAGCCGTACCTGGAGGGCTTCCGTTTTCCCGTCCTGGCGTTCCCTCGCGCGCGCGGCTTCTACATCTGGGGACGCACGCCCTGGAGCGCGGCGGGCTCGGTCGCAGTCGAGCAGCTCACCGGTCGACGATGGCGGCGCGTGACAACGCTCCATTCCGACCGAAGCGGCATCTTTCAGGCGACGCTACGCGGGGCGCGGACGGGCTCGGTGAGGGCGCGCCTCCTGCGGAGCGGCGAGCGCAGCCTCGCGTTTTCGCTCGCTCGGGTGCCGGATCATTTCTACAACCCGTTCGGCTCACGCACGGGGATGCAGCCTGGTCCGCGCTAGGGCACGTCGCCGATTCGGCTGCTTGCTAGCGTTGCGGCCGTGCCGCCGCCGGAGCTGCCGGGGCCTTCTTTTCGAGTAGGCCCGATCCTCGGGCGCGGCAGGGGCTCGTGCGCATAGCCATCGACTACCGGGTCATGTCCACCGAGGCGGCCGACCGCGGGATGGGCCGGTATACCCAGCAGCAGCTGGAGGCGGTGCTCGAGCTCGACCGCGAGAACGAGTACGTGCTCGCGTGCTTCCCCGGCTGCAGGGACGAGCTCATCCCCCCGGCGATCCGGCGAGCCGACAACGTCTCCCTCACGCGCCTGTCGCTGCCGACCCTGGCGAACGGGATCTTCGGCGTCGCCGACGACCAGATCCTCCGGTTCTCCGCCGAGCTCCAGGAGTGGCTCCTGCGGGCGGAGATCGACCTCTACCACGCCGCGACGCCGTTCATCCCGCCGGTCGCCGATGACCTCGACGTCTGCCCGGTCGTCGCCACCCTCTACGACCTCATCCCGCTGGTCTACCCGGGCGAGTACTTCCCGGAGAGCGACCCGAACTGGCGGCGGAACCGCGCCGAGTATGTCCGCGGCCTGCAGCTGGTGCGCCGGGCGAGCCGCGTCGTCGCGATCTCCGACTCGGCCCGTCGCGACGCTGCGGCCTACCTGGGCTACCCCGGCGACCGCTCCGCGGTCGCGTATCCGGTCATCGACCCGCTCTTCCGGCCGCTCGCGCCCGCCGAGACCGACGCCGCGCTCGCCGGCCTCAGGCGCCGGTCGACGCTGCCCGAGGAGTTCGTCCTCAGCGTCACCGGCGTCCATCACAGCAAGAACGCAGGCACGCTGCTCGACGCGCACCGGCGCCTCTTTGCGCGCACGCGCGTGCCACTCGTCGTCGTGCTGCCGACCGAGGCGGCGGCCCGCGGCTTCGCTGCGCTCTTCGCGCCGCAGGAAGGGGTGACGCTGCTGACCGCGGTGTCGGACGCCGAGCTCTGCGCCCTCTTCAACGCCGCGCGCCTCGTCGTCCACCCGTCGCGGTACGAGGGCTTCGGCTACCCCGTCGTCGAGGCCATGACCTGCGGCACGCCCGTCATCACGACCACGAGCTCGTCCCTCCCCGAGGTCGGCGGCGACGCCGCGCTCCTCGTCGACCCGGACGACGCAGAGGGGCTGGCCGGCGCCGTCGCGGAGCTCTGGGATTCGCCCCGCAAGCGGGAGGAGATGGCTGCCCGCGGCCTCGCGCACGTGCGCCGCTTCGACCGCGACCAGCTGGCGCGGAACGCGAGCGCAGCCTACGCGCCGGCGGCCACCGCCGCACGATCCCCTGACGGGCGCCGGCGCCTCGCGATCTGGTCGTCGGCTCCGCCCTTGCACTGCGGCGTCGGCGACTACAACGCCGAGCTGCTGGAGCCCCTGTCCGAGGAGGCCGCCGTCGAGCTCTTCGTGGGCGACGACTACCTGCCGAGCCCGCGGCTGACGAGTCGGGTGACGGTGCACCATTTCTCGGCATTCGAGCGGCGGGCGGCGCAGGCGCCGTTCGACGGGATCGTCTACCAGATGGGCGGCACGTTCATGCAGGAGTTCATGTATCGGGCCGTAAGGCGCTGGCCGGGTGTCGTCGTCCTGCACGACCTGCTCATGGGGCTCGGCTTCTTCTGGATCCACCGCTCGCGGAAGACCCTCGCCGAGTTCAGGCGGGCCATCGTCGCCCCCGAGGGGGACGAGGTCCGCGCGGCGTACGACCGCATCATGCGAGCGGCGAACGGCTCCGACCCCTCGCCGCAGCTCCAGGAGCTGTTCGCGGCCCACTACCTGCTCGGCTGGGTCGTCGAGAGCAGCCTGGCCCAGATCGTGCACATGGACGCTGCGAAGGCGGAGCTCGAGAAGCGGTACCCAGCCGCGCGGCCCCAGGTCGTCGACATGGGCGTCGCCGATCCGTGGCGCGGCAGTGCGACCGGTGAGGACGCGCGCATCCGCTGGAAGCACCGACTCCCTTCGGACGCCTTCGTGGTCGGCATCTTCGGGACGATCATCCCGATCAAGCGCTTCGACTCGTGCCTCGAGGCACTCGCCGAGCTTCGGCGTCGCGGCGTCGACTGGACGCTCGTCGTCGCCGGCGACGCGCCGTTGCCCGACTACATGGCGCACGTGCAGAACAGGATCGAGGAGCTCGACCTCGTAGACGCGGTGCGCATCTTCGGCCACGCGGACCGCGAGACCTTCGACGAGCTGATGCTCGGCGTCGACGCCGTGCTCAACCTCCGCTACCCGTCGCAGAAGGGCATGTCTGCGATCGTGATCCGGGCCATGGCCGCGGGAAAGCCCACCGTCGTGAGCGACATTCCCGAGTGGAGCCACCTGCCCACCGAAGCGTGCTGGCGCGTCGCGCCCGACGAGCGGGAGCCGGAGCGCATCGCGGACCGGCTCGAGCTGCTCGCGACCGACGTGTCGGCCCGCCTGCACGCCGCACGGGAGGCTCGCGACTTCTTCGAGCGCCGGGGAACGCTGCGACACATGGCGGCGCAGTACCTCGGGGTGCTCGACGCGGTCGCCGTCGCCCCCGGTGTGGCCGCGGCGAGCGGCGCCCGATGAGCTTGCCGTTCAACAAGGTCTGCGAGCTCGAGGACTTCGAGGACCTCGAGCTGAGCGAGCTCATCGGCGAGATCTTCTCCGGCGACGGCTCCTCCGCGCCGGGACTGCAGCCCGAGCCGGGCAACTCGAAGCAGTGGGAGATCGCAATGAGCTGTCGCGCGCTGCGGACGTTCGGCCTGCTCGACCGCGAGGCGGTGGTGCTCGGGGTGGGCGCGGGTACCGAGGCGACGTCGTTCTTCCTCACGCGGCACGTGAGGCAGGTCGTCGCCACGGACCTGTACCTCACACCCGCGCCCTGGTCGGACGTGGCCCCGCCGCTGATGCTGGTCGACCCCGGCCGCTTCTCGCCGTACCCCTTCGAGCGGAGCCGCCTCGCCGTGCAGCACATGGACGGGCGGATGTTGCGCTATCCCGACGACACGTTCGACGCAGTCTTCTCGTCGGGGTCTATCGAGCACTTCGGCGGCCTGGACCTCGTGGCCAACGCCGCCTTCGAGATGGGGCGGGTCGTGAGGCCGGGCGGCGTCGTCACGCTCGCGACGGAGTTCAAGATCGCAGGTCCGGCGGGCGACGGCTGGGAGCCGGGGACGCTGATCCTCGACGCGGAGCGAATCCAGCGCTACATCGTCGAGGCGAGCGGGCTCGAGCCCGTCGACCCGCTGCGCACCACCCTCTCCGAGCGGACGCTGCGCAGCGAGCGCGACCTCACGGCGTTCCTCGAGGGCGCGCGGGCGCTCTCGGACGGCCGGCCGGGGCCGGGCGGCTACCCGAATGTCGTCCTCCTCCACGAGGGCTACCTCTTCTGCTCCGTGCACCTCGCCCTGCGGAAGCCCGACGCGTACCCGGTGTCGGACAACCGGTGGGCCCGCCCGGGCGCCGGCGCCGAGCGCGCGGTCGCCGAGGGGGTGCGGGAGGTGGAGCGCCAGCTGATCGCGGTGCGCTCGCGCGCGCTCGAGCGGCAGCCGACGGCACTTGAGGCGAGTGCGCATCCCGAGCTCGAGGCGCTGCTGGCCGAGTGGGACATGTACTGGAGCGGCGTCATCAGCAGCCGGATCGCCCGCAGGCTCCCCGGACCGCTCGCAAGCCTGTACCGCGCGTACCTGCGCGTGCGGTACCTCGGGCCGGCCTGGCACGCCGAGAGCAGGCTCCTGCACGTTCTCGCGCGGCTCGTGCGCAGCCGGCAGGAGGACGAGTCCGCGCTGCTCCGCCGCGAGCTCGACGACCTCCGCAGCGACCTCCGAGACCTCGAGGCACGGCTCCGGGAGCAGCAGGCGACGCCCGGCGAGACCGAGCGGCCGCGAGCGCGTTGACGGCCGGAGCGGCGTCCGCTCCGTCAGGCGACCGGCTCGTCGTGCTCCTGCACGACACCGCGACGGGTGAAGAGGCCCGCGCGTCGCTCGCCGCCCTCGCAGCCTCCGGCGCCGACATCGCGGCCGTCGGCTTCGACGACCAGGAGCTCGAGCGGGCGTTCGTCTCGGCCGGGGCAGGAAAGCCTTCCCTGCTCGAGCCCGCTGCCGTGCCGGGGAGAGGCCTCGGGCTGGTCCTGGCCTCATTGCGCACCACGCCTCCCGCGGACCTGCTGGTCCTGCGTGCCTGCACGCGACCCGCTCCCGACGTCTACGGCGCGCTGCGGGACGTCCTGTACGCGGACTCGCTCGGGGCGACGGCCGCTGCGGTGCCGGCGCCGGAGGTTGCGGATCCATCCGGACCCGCCTGGGGATGCGTGCTGGTGCGGCGGGAGGCGCTCCAGCTCGCGACGGCGACGGTCGACACCCGGCCGCTCGCGCAGGCCCCGCTCCTCGACGTCCTCGACCTGCTGCTCCGGCAGCCGGGCTTCGTCCACCGACGAGCCGTCTCGGCCCTCGCCGCGACGCCAGCCACCGCGTGGGCGCCGCCGCCCGCCCGTGCCGGCGGCGACATCCTGCGCGTCCTCGTCGACGGGCGCTGCTGGGCCCACCCCGTCAGCGGCACCCAGCTACAGGTGCTGCAGCTCGTGCGCGCGCTCGCTCGCCTGGAGGGCGTCGAGCTCGGCGTCCTGCTGCCCACGGCCGTGCACCCGTCGGGCGCGCCGGGCGTGGCGCAGCTCCCGGCCGCCGTCGCACGGCACGTCTCTCCGGGGCTCCCGGAGCGCCGGCCGCACGTCTTCCACCGTCCGTTCCAGCTTCTCTTCGAGCACGAGATCGGAGAGGTGACGGGCTTCGCCGAGCGGCTCGTCGTCACGCAGCAGGACATGATCCTCGGCCGGACGCGGGCCTACTTCGCGAGCGAGCGCGAGTGGCGTCGCTTCGGAGCGATGACGCACCTGTCGTTCCTCGCCGCAGACCACGTCGCCTTCTTCTCCGAGAGCGCCCGGCTCGACGCCCTCGACGACGGCGTGCTCGATCCGGCGAAGACGAGCGTCGTGCCGCTCGGCACGGACCACCTGGAGGAGGCGGTGCGGCTGGACCCGGCCGCCGCCCGCCCGCCGCGTGGACTCGAAGACGCGGTGCCGTTCCTGCTCGTCCTCGGCAACGACTACCTCCACAAGAACCGGCTCTATGCGATCCGCCTGCTCGAGTCGCTCGCGGCCGAGCACGGTTGGCGCGGCCGGCTCGTGCTCGCGGGAGAGCACGCCGGCTTCGGCGGCTCGGCACCGCTCGAGCGCGCCTACCTCGCCGGTCACCCGGAGACGGCGCGGCGGGTGGTGGACGTGGCCCGCGTCGACGAGGCGGAGAGGCGGTGGCTCTACCGGAACTCCACGCTCGTCCTCTACCCGACCCTCTACGAGGGGTTCGGCCTCGTCCCGTTCGAGGCGGCCGCCTTCGGCACGGCGTCGGTCTACTCGAGCCGCAGCGCGCTGGGCGAGTTCCTCCCGGCCGAAGGCGCGCTGCTCGAGGGATGGGAGCCCGCAGCCGACGCGGCGCGCATCGCCCGCGTCCTGGGCGAGGAGGGCGCGGTAGACCGCATCGTCGAGGCGGTGCGCGCGGCCGGCCGGCCGCTCACGTGGGAGCGCACGGCCCGCGCGTACCTCGACGTGTACCGCAGCGCGCGCGCGGCCCCAGTGGGCTTCTCCCTCCTGGCGGGGGACGACTTCGCACTCGGTGCACGCGAGCTCGTCGCGCGGACGCCGGCGGAGGGGCGCCTGCTCAAGGCCTACCGGCTGAGCCCGCTCGCGCGAGCGGGAGTCGACGCGGCACTCGGTGCGGCCGCCGTCTCGCGCCGCTGGATGCGGTCCAGGGGCGGCGGGCGCGCTTGAGGCGGCCGGCGAGCCCGGACGCCCGCGGGGGCCGGCGCACCTTCGCGCTCGCCGCCGCGGCCGGCGTCGTTTCGCTCGCGGTGCGCTACGTCTACTCCTCGGGCCGGGCTCTCAACGGCGACGAGGCCGTCCAGGGACTCCTCGCGCTCCGCCTGCTGCACGGTCACGCCCCGGGCCTGCTCTGGCCGAGCCAGTCGTACGGCGGCACGCTCGAGGTGCCGTTCCAGGCGGCGCTCGAGGCGCTGCGCCCGGGGAGCGTCGTCCTCCTGCGGGCGCCGCTGATGGCGGCCTCGAGCCTCGCCGTCTCGCTCTTCGTGATCTTCGTGCGACGCGTCACCGGCTCGCTGGCGGCGGCAGCCGCGGCGGGAGCGACCGCGGCCGTCGCCCCCGCGGAGTTCGTGGATCTCGGAGGCTGGATGTCCGCCGGCTACAACCTCTCGCTCCTGCTGGCGGTGGCGGCGGCCGTGTCGCTCGCCGGCGGCGGGCGGCCGCACCGAGGGCGGCTGGCCGCGGCGAGCGTGCTGACCGCTCTCGCGACCTACGAGCAGCCCGTCTCGCTCCTGCTGGTGGCGCCGCTGCTCTTCGTGGTCCACCGCGCGTGCCGGCGCATCACGGCGGGTCAGGCGCTGACGCTCGCGGCTCCGGCGGCTGCAGTGCTGCTGGCCCTATCGGTCTACGACAGGGTGGCCGCCGCGAATGGGTCGATCTTCCCGCGAATCGACGGAGGCCACTACTCGCTGCTCGCGAAGCTCGGCGCAGTGCTCGGGGCCGAGCACACCGTCACGCTCGACGGGCCGATGACGTGGTTCGCGGCGGGGCTCGACGGCTACAGCTCGACGGCGGCCACGGTCCTCTCGCTCCTGGCCTGGACTGCCGTCGGCGTGGTTGCCCTCGCTGGCCGATTGCCGGGCCGCCGGGCTCGCCGCCTGAAGGCGGCACCGCTCGTGCAGACGTGGGCGATCTCGTGCTGCATCGCCGCGGCGCTCGCCGTTGCCGCCTCGTTCGTGCTCTTTCCGCTCGGTCGCTTCGCGTTCGCCGCGAGCCTCCTGCTGGCGCTCGGGGTCGCCGCTCTCGTCTCCGCGGGAAGGCCCGGCGCGGAGAGGCGGCCGCTCGCCGTGCTGTTGCTCGTCGTCCTGAGCGTCCACGCGGCGCGCCTGCTCGGCGACCGGCCACGCGAGCCGGACGTGGACTCGGCGCGCTCGGCCGTGGCGCAACTCCTCGAGTCGCGACGGCGCCCGGTGGTCGGGAGCTACTGGGACGTCTATCCACTCGACTTCCTGTCGGCAGACGAGCTCCGCGTGTTCCCGACGTTCTTCAACCGCTTTCCGCGCGCCGTCGAGGCGTTGCCCGCGGGCGCCGTGGTCACCGGCTCGTGGATCGCGTCCCCGGCCGCCGGCCCGCTCGGCACGGCGCCCGTGATGACATCCCTCGGCTGCCGCTTCCCCACGCCGCCGAAGCCGCTCGAGGGCGGCCTGAGCTCGTATGTCGTCGGTGTCGTCCGCTGTCCGAAGCGCGCGCTCGGCGCAGCGACGCCGCAGGCTCTGCGTCAGGAGACGGCGAGCGACCGGGGCGCCGGCGCCGCCGTGTCGTCGCGATAGAGGTCGATCACGGTCTTCGGCTCGC
>JBBWZD010000069.1:0-12073 GCA_039648875.1 Actinomycetota bacterium | reverse complement strand
GCACCGACGGCTCCGCGCTGACCGAGATGGGGCTGCCGACGCCGAACGTCTTCACGGGCGGCCACGACGCCCACAGCCCGCGCGAGTGGATCTGCGTCGAGGACATGGGCCTGGCCGCAGCCACCGTCGTCGCGGTCGCCGAGGTGTGGGCCGAGGGCGGCGCGGCCTCACCGTGAGCCTCCTCTCAGGCAAGTAACAGACTGTCACTTGCACGGACGGCGGCGTGGCTCCGGCTCCGGCGGCAAGTAACAGACTGTTACTTGGGTACCCTGGGTGACGTGGAACCGCTGCGGGACACGTTCGGACGGCCGCTCGAGACGCTGCGGATCTCCGTCACCGACCGCTGCAACTTCCGCTGCGTCTACTGCATGCCGAAGGAGGTCTTCGGGCGCGACTACGCGTTCCTCGAGCGCCGCGAGCTCCTGAGCCTCGAGGAGATCGCCCGCGTGGCGGCGGTCTTCGCGGGGCTGGGCGTGCGCAGGCTGCGGATCACGGGCGGAGAGCCGCTCGTCCGCCGCAACGTCGAGCACCTGGTCGAGCTCCTGGCCGGGATCCCGGGCCTCGAGCTGGCGCTGACGACGAACGGCGCGCTCCTGCCGCAGAAGGCGGCGGCGCTGGCACGCGCGGGCCTCGACCGGGTCACGGTCAGCCTCGACTCGGTCGACGACGCGGCCTTCCGCGCCCTCAACGACGTCGACTTTCCGGTCGCGCGCGTGCTCGAGGGCATCGACGCCGCCGCGGCCGCGGGGCTGCGCGTCAAGGTGAACGCCGTCGTCAAGCGCGGGGCGAACGACGACGGCATCGTGCCGCTCGCCGGCCACTTCCGCGGCAGCGGCCACGTGCTCCGCTTCATCGAGTACATGGACGTCGGGCACAGCAACGGCTGGCGCCTCGACGACGTCGTTCCGGCGGAGGAGATAGTCCGGCGGATCGACGAGGTCTGGCCGCTCGAGCCGCTCGAGGCCGCGCGCCCCGACGAGACCGCCCGCCGCTGGCGCTACCGCGACGGCGCCGGCGAGATCGGCGTCATCGCCTCGGTCACCCAGCCCTTCTGCGGCGGCTGCTCGCGCGCCCGCCTGTCGGCCGAGGGGCGCCTCTACACCTGCCTCTTCGCCACCGCCGGCCACGACCTGCGGGCGCCGCTGCGCGCCGGCGCGTCCGACGAGGAGCTCGCCGGGTCGCTGCGGAGCCTCTGGAGCCGCCGCAAGGACCGCTATTCCGAGCTCAGGACGGCGGGGACGGCGTCGCTGCCGAAGGTGGAGATGTCCTACATCGGCGGGTGAGGGTGATTTCGTGACGCCCGCACCCGCCACTAGAATCGAGACATGACCGCGGTGGCCGCAGCCGGACGCCGGATCCTCCCGCGCGGGTGGACCGATTTCGGGCGCCAGCTCGCCATCTGGCTCGGCTTCTACTTCGGCTACATGGTCGTGCGCGGCCTCGTCGACCGCGATCCCGCCAAGGCCGTTCTGAACGGCATCCGCGTGATCGAGTTCGAGCAGCGGACGACACACCACCTGTTCGAGCAGACGGCGCAGCGCGTCGCCGACTCGTCCCACCTGCTCCTGACGGCGGCGGCCTGGACGTACTGGAACTCGGAGTTCACGGTGATCGGGCTGGCGCTGCTGTGGGTCTACCTGCGCCGGCACGAGCGCTTCGCGCGCTTCCGCAACACCGTCCTGCTCGCGAACGTGATCGGCCTCGTCGGCTACGTGGTCATGCCGACCGCGCCGCCGTGGATGTTCCCGAGCCTCGGCTTCGTCGACGGCGTCAACCACTCGGGCCTGCTGGCCGGCTCCTTCGCCAACCCGTACGCGGCCATGCCGAGCCTGCACGCGGCCGACGCCCTCATCGTCGGCGTCCTGCTTGCGGGTGCGTGCAAGCGCTGGTACTTCAAGGCTCTCTGGGCCCTCTGGCCGGCCTGGGTCTGGTTCTGCGTGATCGCGACGGCCAACCACTTCCTGCTCGACGTGGTGGCGGGAATCGCGGTCGCCCTGCTCTCGCTCTTCCTCGTCTCGTGGCTGCCGCGGGTGGTGCGGCGCAATGCCGCGCCCATCGCAAACCTGCTATAGTCGGGCCATAGCAGGATTGCGATGTCACTCGAGCGCGAGAAGGCTGCCGTGCATGCGATGAAGCAAGCTGCGACCCTCCAACGGGTCAAGCAGGGGTACACGACGGGGGCGCGTTCCCTGGCCAGCCGTTCCGTCACCGGGCTCGCCCGCACCCGCGTCACGCCGAACGCGCTCACGACCGCGGGCGTCTCGCTCTGCCTCGCCGCCGCGGTGCTCGTCCCGTTCGAGGGACGCAGCGAGCTGCTCTTCTACTGGGTGGCGGCCGCGACCTTCGTGGTCGGCTCGCTCCTCGACATCCTCGACGGCGCGCTCGCCCGCGCAGGCGGACGATCGACGCTCTTCGGCGCCTTTCTCGACTCGACCACCGACCGGGTCGGCGAGGGCGCGATGCTGGCGGCGATCGCGCTCGTCTTCGCCCGGCACGGCAACGAGGTCGCGGTCGTGGTCACGATCGCCGCCGTCGCCGGCTCCTTCCTCGTGCCGTACGTGCGGGCGAAGGCGGAGGCGCTGGGCCTCCGCGGCGACGTCGGACTGGGCTCTCGCGCCGAGCGCGTCGTGGTCATCACGGCGGGGCTCGTCCTCGCACCGTGGGGAGCCCTGCAGTGGGCGATCTACCTGCTGGCCGCGACGGCGTGGCTCACCGTGGTGCAGCGCATCCTGCACGTCCGCAAGCAACTGATATCCGGAGGAACAAGCGATGTCCACTAACGGAAGCTCCAACGGGCGCGCGCGCCCGGACGACGGCAAGGTCCGCGTCGCGCTCATCGGCGTGGGCAACTGCGCCAACTCGCTGCTCCAGGGCCGCGAGTACTACAAGGACGCCCCGGACGACCAGTTCGTCCCCGGCCTCATGCACGTCAACCTCGGCGGCTACCACGTCCGCGACATCGAGTTCACCGCCGCCTTCGACGTCGTACAGGGCAAGGTCGGCGAGGATCTCGCCGACGCCATCTGGGCGCCGCCGAACGACACGATCAAGTTCGCCGACGTGCCGAAGAGCGGCATCCGTGTCTCGCGCGGCATGACCCACGACGGCCTCGGCAAGTACCTCTCGGCCGTGGTCGAGAAGGCGGAGGGGCCGACCGACGACGTCATCGGCATCCTGAAGGAGACCCAGACGGACGTGGTGGTCAACTACCTGCCCGTGGGCTCCGAGTCGGCGACGAAGTGGTACGCAGAGCAGATCCTCGAGGCCGGCTGCGCGATGGTCAACTGCATGCCCGTCTTCCTCGCCCGCGAGCAGTACTGGAACAAGCGCTTCCAGGACGCGGGGGTGCCGATCATCGGCGACGACATCAAGTCGCAGGTCGGCGCGACGATCACGCACCGGGTGCTCACCTCGCTCTTCCGCGAGCGCGGCGTGCACCTCGACAAGACGATGCAGCTGAACGTCGGCGGCAACTCCGACTTCCTCAACATGCTCGAGCGCGAGCGCCTGGAGTCGAAGAAGATCTCGAAGACGAACGCCGTCACCTCGATGCTCGACTACGACCTCGGCGCCGGGAACGTGCACGTCGGGCCGTCGGACTACGTCCCGTGGCTGACCGACCGCAAATGGGCCTACATCCGGATGGAGGGCTCCTCGTTCGGGGACGTGCCGCTCAACGTCGAGCTGAAGCTGGAGGTGTGGGACTCCCCCAACTCCGCCGGCATCGTGATCGACGCGGTGCGGCTGGCGAAGCTCGCCCTGAACGACGGCGTCGCCGGCTCCCTCGTCGAGCCGAGCTCGTACCTGATGAAGTCGCCGCCCGAGCAGATCGCCGACGACGACGCGCACGAGCGCACCGAGCAGTTCATCGAGAAGCACCGCCGCCGGACGCCGACCGAGGCGCCGGCCGCCGCTCTGCTCGAAACCGACTGACCACGGTGCACACCGTCCACCGCGCCGCCGCTGCCGCCGCCTTCGTCGGCGGCACGGCGGCCTGGATCTACCTCGCCCCCGACAGCTCGCACGGGCTGCTCGTCGTCGCGGCGCTGGCGGCACTCGCCCTCTTCCACCTTGCCGCCGGCTTCGCCGTCGGCCGCTGGTGGGCGGCGCTGCTGCCGGCGCTCGTGACCCTCACGGTTGTCCCCGCGGACCGCGACCGCGAGATCGCCACGTGGTTCGACTACCTCCTGTTCGCCGCCGTCCCCGGCGCCGTGCTGCTCGCGGCGGGAGTCGCGCTCCGCCGCTTCCGCGCCCGTCGGGCACATGGCCGCACCGGCCGCGGTCGCAGAGCTGGTCGCGGGCCGTGGCCTTTCGTGCAGCACGGCCGCCACTAGACTCGCAACCAGGCATGGGTCTGCGAGTCGCACTCGTCACGCCCTTCGCGTGGTCGCAGCCGCACGACGTCAACGAGCACGTCGCGGGCCTCGCCGCCGGGCTGCGCGAGCGCGGCCACGGCGTCACGGTGCTGGCGCCGTCGAACCGCGCGCGCGACCTGGCGGCGGGCCGGCGTGCGCTGCCCCACGGGCTCGACGCCGCGTTCGTGGCGCTGGGCCCGGCCGTGCCGATCTCGCGCCGCAGCCGGATGGGGGTGCCGGTGGGCGTGCGCGCGAACCTCGCCATCGCTCTCGCCGGCGGCGGCTTCGACGTCGTGCACGGCTTCGAGCCGGGCCTGCCCAGCCTCTCGTACCTCGCGCTGCGGGACGCCGCGGCGCTGACGGTGGCGACGTTCCTGTCGCCCGAGCGCCTCGCCTATCCGCCGGGCCGCTCGCAGCGTGAGCGACTGCTCGGCCGCCTCGACGCGCTGCTCGCGACGAGCGACGAGACGGCCGAGGCTGCAGCCATGCGCTTCCCCGGCCGCTACGAGGCCGTGCCTCTCGGCGTCGACCCGGAGTTGTTCGCGCCGGCCGAGAAGCGGCGCCTGGTCGTGCTCGAGTGGCGGCAGGCCGAGCGGCCGCTGCTGCGCGCGCTCGTACGCGAGCTGACGGCGCTCCCCGACTGGCAGCTCCTGCTGCTCCGGACGCGACCGCTCGGCGGCAGGCCGACGCTGCCGCGCGCGCTGCGCGGCCGCGTGCAGACCCGCACCGCCCGCGACGGGGAGAGCCGCGCCGCGCTGCTGCGGGAGGCGGCGGTGTTCGTGCCCGCGTTCCACGGCCTGCCCCGTGCCCTCGTCGAGGCGCAGGCGGCCGGCGCTGCGGTCGCGGCGCCGGCCGGGCGTGCGCAGCAGCCGGAGCTGGCGGCCGCCGAGGCCGCGCGCCTGATGGAGGACGAGGGCTTCCGCGCGCGCCGCGCGGAGGCGGGGCGCGCCGCCGCCGGGGAACAGAGCTTCGCGGTGCTCGCCGAGCGGGTCGAGGCGGTCTACACGAGCATCGCGCGCAGGCGTCGCGCGCCCGGGGGGCGCGGCGCGCCGCCCCTCGCCGACCGCGATTGGATCCTCGCCGACCTGCACATGCACACGAGCTGGTCGCACGACTGCTCCACGGAGGTCGACGACCTGCTCGAGCACGCGCAGGCGCAGGGCCTCGGCGCGATCGCGCTCACCGACCACAACGTCCTCGGCGGCGCACTGGAGGCGCAGGAGAAGGCGCGCGGCACGGAGCTGACGGTCATCCCGGGCGAGGAGGTGAAGACCGACGGCGAGGGCGAGGTGATCGGGCTCTTCCTCGAGCAGGAGATCCCGCGCGGCCTGTCGTTCGCGGAGACGGTCGACGCCATCCGCGACCAGGGCGGCCTCGTCTACGTCCCCCACCCCTTCGACCGCCTGCACTCGATCCCGGACGCCGCCACCCTGCAGCGGCACCTGGCGGAGATCGACGTGCTCGAGGTCTACAACGCGCGCCTGCTCTTCGAGGCGTACAACGAGGAGGCGCTGCGCTTCGCGCGCAAGTACGGCCTCACCGGCGGCGCCGGCTCCGACGCGCACGTCCTGCAGGGTGTCGGCACCGGAGCCGTGCGGATGCGCCGCTTCGAGGGGCCGGAGGAGTTCCTCGTCTCGCTCCGCAGCGCCGAGATCCTGCGGCGCCCGCGGTCGCTCGCGTACCTGCAGGGGCTCAAGTGGGTGGCCCAGGCCAAGGAAAGGGTCCGCTAGGGGCGAACCCAACCGTGGGGTCCCTTGACAGTGGCGACAGACGAGATCTTCGAGAAGTACCTGCAAAAGGCCATCACCGAGATCAACGCCCTCGGTGACGAGGTCGCGCACGCCGGCGCGGGGGCGCGGGTGCCGGTCGTCGGCTCGGGCCATCCGCTCGGGGACGTCTTCCTGCTCAAGTACGCGCCGCGCCCCTCGGAGCTCCAGGAGGGCGTGGCCTTCTACGGCCGCGCGGGCAACGCCGTGCTCAAGTCGCTGCAGCGCCTGCGGGTCGACCCGATGGCGGTCTACGGCACGAACTGCCTCAAGTTCGCAGATGGGCACGAGGAGGAGTCGCGGCCCTTTCTGCTCCGCGAGCTGCACATCGTGCAGCCCAAGCTCGTCGTGGTGATGGGAGAGAGGGCGCGCGCCTTCCTCGAGTCGGTCGAGTTCCCGCTCGCGCGCAGGCTGGAGCCGACGGAGGGCGAGCTGCAGAAGCTGACCCCGACGATCGAGGCGCTCGTCACCCCCGACATCGACGAGTCGCTCGACGAGCAGGCGGCGAAGACGCGCTTCTGGCAGGCGCTCAAGCCCCTGGGCGCGTGGTGGGCCGAGCTGCCGCCGTACTGAGCTCGCGGCGCGTCGCGGCGTTCGTGGCCGTCGCCGCCGCGGTCGTGGCGTGGTTCGTGGTCGCGCCGCACCTGGCGCGTATCGGGCTGTGGCCGGACATCGCGATCGTCTCGGCCGCCGTCATCCCCGGCACGCTGCTGCTCGTGCTCGTCGCGCTGCCCCTCTACCGGCGGCGTTGGCTCCTTCCCGTTGCCGCCGCGGCCTTCGCTCTCGCGGCCTTCGGCTGCTCGGAGGCGGGCTGGCAGCTGCCGGCGAACTTCGCGAAGCTCGGCGCGGCCGTTTTCGCAGGGTGGGCCTTCCTGAAGCTGTTCGAGCGGCTCTCGTGGGTCGTGCTCGTCGCGGTCCTCGTCCCCCTCGTCGACAGCGCCTCGGTCTGGCGCGGGCCGACGCACGCGATCACGTCGCACCACTTCCACGTGTACACGGCCGTCGCGATCGCCTTCCTCGTCCCGGGGGGCGGCGCCGCCTACCTCGGACCGCCCGACATCCTCTTCTACGCGCTCTTCCTCGGCGCGGCGGCGCGCTGGAACCTGCGCGTCGGCTGGACGTGGGTCGCGACGACGTTCATGTACGGGCTCACAGTCGTGATCGCGAACGCCGCCGAGGTTGGCGGGCTGCCGGCGCTGCCGTTCCTCTCGGTCGGCTTCCTCGCCGCGAACGCGGACCTGCTCTGGGCGCTGCGGCGCTCCTCTAGCCCCCGCTCGGCGGGTTCACCGGGAGCGTAGGCTTCTTCCGCGTGCGCTTCCCGGGCGCGGTGCTGAGCGCGGTCTCCCCCAGCGTGAACGGCGCGCGGAAGGAGCCGATCACCGAGAGCGTGATCGCCGTCGAGACGGCGAACCAGCCGGCCGGGGAGTCGTAGCCGCGCAGCACCATCAGGAACCCGAGCCCGACCGCTGCGAAGCCCAGCAGCCACGCCGGGCCCTGCACCCAGAGATGGAACCGCTTCGTCGGAGCTCCGACCTGCACGTGCAGGTTCGCGTCCGACTGGACTTCCGCCGTCGTGATCCGGGCCGCAACCGGAGGAGTCGAGTTGGTCATGCCTACCCTCCGTATCCCGTTTGACCGGACGAGCCTAACCCTCTCGCTCGAGCAGCGCCACCGTCTCGACGTGCGGCGTGTGCGGGAACATGTCGACCGGCCGCGCGCGCCGCAGCTCGTACCCCCACTCCTGCCGCAGCGTCTTCACGTCCCCCGCAAGCGTCGTCGGGTTGCACGAGACGTAGACGAGGCGAGGCGCCCCGAGCCGGCCGAGCCTGCGCAGCGCCTTGCCGGCCAGGCCGGCGCGCGGCGGGTCGACGACGACCACGTCCGGCGGCCCCGACCGCTCGACCAGCTCCTCGACCACCTGGCCCACGTTGCCGGCGAAGAAGGCGGCGTTCGTGAGCCCGTTCAGCTCGGCGTTCTCGAGGGCGCACGCGACCGACTCCTCCGACACCTCGATCCCCCAGACCGTCAGCGCGTCGGCCGCCAGCGAGAGGCCGATCGTGCCGATGCCGCAGTAGAGGTCCCACACCGTCTCCGAGCCGGTGAGCTGTGCCGCCTCGCCGGCCAGCCCGTACAGCTTCTCGGCCATGGCCGTGTTCGTCTGCAGGAAGGCGTTGGGGCGGACGCGGAAGCGCAGCCCGCAGAGCTCCTCCTCGATCCAGCCGTCGCCCCACAGCAGCTCGCTCGGCAGGTTCGTCACCTCGGCCGGCGAGTCGTTCACCGACCAGTGCACCGAGCGCACCTGCGGGAAGCGGCGGACGACGTCGACGAAGTAGCCCGTCTCGAAGCGGTCGCCGGGCGCCGTCACGAGCTGTACGAGCGCCTGTCCGGTGTTGCGGCCCTCGCGCACCACCAGGTGCCGGAGGTAGCCGCTGCCGTCCTCCTGCGAGTAGGCCTCCAGCCGCTCCTCGCGGGCCCAGGCGCGCACGGCGTCGCGCAGCCCGTTCCCGAGCTCCGTCGTCAGCCAGCAGCGCTCGACCTCGAGCACCTCGTCCCAGCGGCCTGCCTTGTGGAAGCCGAGCGCGGCGCCGGAGGGCGTGCGCGTGAACGAGTACTCGAGCTTGTTCCGGTAGTGGAAGATCTCCGGCTCGCACGGCAGGATCGCCTCGAGCGCCGGCTCGGCGACGCCGCCGAGCCGCTGGAGCGCGTCCCGCACCTGCGCCTCCTTCTGCGCGAGCTGCGCGTCGTAGGCGAGGTCCTGGAAGCGGCAGCCGCCGCACGCGGGGTAGTGCGCACACGGGGCGTCGACGCGCTGCGGGCCCGGCCGGAGCACCTCCGTGGCGAGCGCCTCGGCGTGGCTGCGCTTGACCTTCGTGACCCGAGCGCGCACGCGGTCGCCGGGCAGTCCGCGGCGGACGAAGACGACGAAGCCGTCGGTCCGCGCGACCCCGTTGCCGCCGTATGCGAGCGACTCGACGTCGAGCTCGAGCTCCTGGTCCACGGCGACGGGCGCAGCCACGCCGGCCACACTAGACGCCGGCGGCTCAGCGGAGGGCGGTGACGTACACCTTGCGCTCGCGGGGCCCGTCGAACTCGCAGAAGAAGATGCCCTGCCACCGGCCGAGGGCGAGCTTGCCGCCGTCGAGCGGTACGAGCACCTGCGTGTCGATCAGCGACGCGCGCACGTGGGAGGGTGCGTTCGGGCCGTCGGGGTCCTCGACGTGCTTCCAGTCCCAGCGGTCGTCGACGACCTTCTCGAGCGCGGCCTCGAGGTCGCGCGCGACCGCCGGGTCGGCGTGCTCGTTGATCGTCACGCCCGCGGTCGTGTGCGGCACGTACACGAGCGCGGCCGCGGCTCCGTTCGCGCCGGCCACCGCCTCCTGGACCTGCTCGGTGATGTTCAGCAGCTGCGTGCGCCGATCCGTCTTGAGGCTCAGCTCCTGCACCGGGTTATCCTAGGCGCGCTGTGGCCGAACCGCTGAGCCAGCGGCAGCTCGACGGGCTGCGCGCCGACACCGACCGCTTCATCGCGGAGCTCGACGAGGAGGCCTACCTCCACTTCGCGGGCCACAAGGACACCTACGATCTCGTGCCGATCTACGAGCGGCACCCGGATCTGACGAAGCTGGAGGTCGCGCTCGACCTCGGCGCTGCCGCCGACTCGAGCCGGAACGTCCGCGAGCTGTGGCGGTTCATCTCGGAGGGCTACCTCGCGAACTTCGTGAACGAGGAGGCCGAGCGCATCGCGGAGCTCGAGGCGAGCCTGAAGGCGGTCGTCGACGGCGAGGAAGTGCCCTTCCGGGACATCCGCCCCGCGATCATGAACGCCGACGACCGCTCCCGGCGCGAGCGGCTCGAGCGGGCGCGGAACGACCTGACCGAGGAGCACCTGAACCCGCTGTACCTGCACGCGGCAGGGGTCGTCCATCGCGAGACCGCCCGCCTGGGCGCGCCCGACCACACGGAGCTCTACCGCCGGTTCGGCTTCCCGCTCGACGACCTGGTCTCGCAGTGCCGGCGCTTCCTCGAGACGACGGAACGGCTCTGGGAGCAGACGGGCGATCGTTTCTTCCGCGCGCAGGTCGGCCTCGGCCTGGGCGCGATCGAGCGCTGGGACGTCGCGCGCGTGTGGCGGGCCGCGGGCTGGGACGCGGTGTTCCCGAAGGAGGGAATGCTGCCGGCGCTCGTGGCGACGCTCGGCGACCTCGGCGTCGACCTGGCCTCGCAGCGGAACATCGAGCTCGACCTGGAGGACCGGCCGAACAAGACGCCCCGCGCGTTCTGCGCTCCGATCGAGGTGCCGGATCGGATCATGCTCGTGATCAAGCCGCAGGGCGGCCCCGACGACTGGCGGTCGCTCTTCCACGAGGCCGGCCACGCCGAGCACTTCGCCCACACGTCGCGGTCGCTCGGCGTCGAGGAGCGGCGGCTCGGCGACGTCGCCGTGACCGAGGGCTGGGCGATGCTGATGGAGCACCTGACGATCGACCCCGTCTGGCTCGAGCGGCGGCTCGACTTCCCGCGCCCGTACGAGTTCGCGGCGGAGGGTGCGACGCAGCTCCTCTGGCTCGTGCGGCGCTACTGCGCGAAGCTCCTCTACGAGGTCGAGCTGCACGCGGCGCCGGACGTCACCGCCTTGCGGCCGCGGTACACCGAGCTGCTGGACGACGCGCTCAAGGTGCCGGCCAGCGACACCGACTATCTCGCCGACGTCGACGAGGGCTTCTACGCCTCCTCGTACCTGCGAGCGTGGGCCTTCGAGGCGCAGCTACGGGCCTACCTGCGCGAGAAGTTCGGCAACGCCTGGTTCACTCGCCGGGATGCCGGCTCGCTCCTGCGCGAGCTCTGGGGCGAGGGCCAGAAGCCGACGGCCGACGAGATCCTGGCCGAGGTCACCGGCGCCAGCATCGAGCTCGACGCGGTCGCCGACCGCATCCGCGAGGCGCTCGCGGCGGCGTAGACGGCTGCGGGCGCGGCGGAGCCGGCGCGCGTGCCCCGGCACCGCCGCCTCGCGAGGTTACTTCTGGGTGGCCGTGCCCTCGATCGTCTTCGGCTGCGACGAGGTGCCCCCGACGCCGACCTCGATCTTGCGCGGCTTCGGCTGCTCCGGCTTCTTGACGTGCACCTGGAGCGCGCCGTGCGCGTAGCGGGCGCTCACCTCGTTCTCCGACACGCCCTGCGGCACGCCGATCGTGCGCGAGAAGCTGCCGAAGCGGCGCTCCGCGCGGTGGTAGCTCTGACCGTCGACCTTGTGCTCGCGCTCGCGCTCGGCCGAGACCGTCAGCGCGCCGTCGTCGAGCTCGACCGAGATCTTGTCCTCCTCGACGCCGGGCAGGTCGAACGCGTAGACGATCTCGTCCTGGGTCTCCCAGACGTCGACCGTCGGCACCCAGCTCTGCGTCTGGCGGCCGTTCCCCTCGACGAGCCCGTTCATGAACCGGCTCATCTCGGTCTGGAGCGCGGCCAGCTCCTGGAACGGCTCCCAGCGAACCAGCGTAGCCATGCTCGTACCTCCTTCTCCTCTCGTGTTCCTGACCTCGTAACGAGACCAGGATAAAACCTGAGCGTTAGCTTGTCAAGTCTCTGGGACGCATACTCCGCGGCGCATGCTGCCGCTCCGCGACAACGTCCCGACCCGGACGTTCCCCGTCGTCACGATCGGCCTGATCGTGGCGAACGCGCTCGTCTGGTTCTGGGAGCTGTCGCGCCCGGGGGTGGACGTGCACGTCTTCCGGGACGGCTACTACCCCTGCGCGCTCCACGGGCCGTGCCACGTACCGGGGCCGCTCGCGGTGCACCCCCTGCCCTGGTGGGAGGGCGTCTTCACGGGGATGTTCATGCACGCGAGCTGGCAGCACATCCTCGGCAACATGCTCTTCCTCTGGATCTTCGGCAACAACGTCGAGGACGCGCTGGGGCGGGTGCGCTTCCTCGCCTGGTACCTGCTGGCCGGCA
>JBBWZD010000044.1:0-6736 GCA_039648875.1 Actinomycetota bacterium | reverse complement strand
GCTGCTGATTAGCCACGTCTGGATGGGATAACCGCTGAAAGCATCTAAGCGGGAAGCCCACCTCGAGATGAGAGCTCCCATCCCCTCGAGGGAGTAAGGGCGGTCGGAGACTACGACCTTGATAGGCGGGACGTGTAAGCGCAGCAATGCGTTCAGCGCACCCGTACTAATTGCCCGAGGTCTTGATTTGAACACCGGACGGAGTCGCTATGGAGTTTTGAGGGTGGCCGCGAGGAGCGCGCCCCTTGACAGTTCGGCGGTCATACCGGCGGGGAAACACCTCTTCCCATTCCGAACAGAGAAGTTAAGCTCGCCAGGGCCGATGGTACTCGGAGGGCAACCTCCCGGGAGAGTAGGTCGCCGCCGATCTCTTTACGAAGCGACGATGCGCAGCCGGGCGGGGCCCGGCTCGCGCTCGCTGCGCTCCGGCCAGTCGAGCACGAACGCACGGCCGGTGTCGGGGCAGGTGTAGCGCTCCGCGAAGGAGTCCGCGCTCGTCTCGCCTCGCAGCAGATGCTCCGACGCGTAGGTCTCGGCCTCGTTGCCGAAGGACTCGTTCATCGCGGCGCAGCGGCACTCCATGCTGCCAGCCTCGTGCCCGCGCCGGCCGCGGCTTACACCGGCAGCGTCAGGCTCTCCAGGTCGCGCGGGTAGTACGTCAGCCACTCGATCCCCTCGTCGGTGACCGCGACGGTGTCGGAGTGGCGGAAGCCCCCCACCTCCGCGGCGTACAGGCCCGGCTCCACGGTGAAGACCATCCCCGGCCGGATCTCCGTCTCGTCGCCCCGGTCGAGGAACGGCCCCTCGTGGTAGCGCAGCCCGATCGCGTGCCCGACGTGGTGCCGCCAGTTCCCCCACAGCCCGTGCTCCTCGTAGTAGGCGCGCACGACGACGTCGACGTCGGCGCAGCGGACGCCCGGCCGGATCGCCTCGAGGGCGAGATCCTGGAGCGCGACCATGTGCTCGAACAGCCGCCTCTGCTCGTCGCTCGGCGGGCCGATCACCATCGTCCGCTCGAGCTCCGAGTGGTAGCCCCAGACGGGCGCCGTCGCGCCGGTCACCAGCACGTCGCCCTCGCGGAACGCGATGTTGCCGGCGAGCGCATGCGGGATCGCCGCGTTGCGGCCGATCTGGCCGCGGTAGCCGGCGGCGGCGCCGTCGAACCACATGCTCTGGCCGCGGTAGATCGGCCCGATCGCATCGAGCATGGCGAAGGTCGCCTCGCTGCTCGCCCGCTGCGACACCTCCGTCTCGGTCAGGCCCGGCCGGGTGTAGCGCTGCAGCAGCGTGTGCGCGAGGTTCGCCCACTTCCCGCTCTCCCGGAGCAGACCGATCTCGGCGGCGCTCTTGATCGCCATCTGGTCCTCGACCAGGTCGCCGATCCGTGCCGGCGGGGAGCCGGTCAGCTCGGAGAGGGTCGGCCCGCGGTAGCCGAGCACCCACGGGTACCCGTCCTCGTCGGCACCGAGCGCGCCGGCGCCCATGCCGAGCGACCCGAGCAGGTCGAGGAGCGACTGCAGGGGATGCCGCTCGCCCGGGTACTCGTCGTAGTGCGCCACCTCCTGCACCGCCGTGTTCGCCTGCGCGTGCTCGACCTCGAGCCGCGGCACGAGCATCCCGCCGCGCCCGCCGGCCGCGAGCGCGAAGGCGATCGGGCGCTCGGTGGGAACGAAGGCGAAGCCCGTGTAGTAGGAGACGTGGTGCGGGTCGAAGAGCACCGCCCCGGTCAGCGCGCGCTCCTCGAGCTGCCCCGCGAGCGCGGCGCGGCGCGCCTCGTACTCCCCCGGCTCGACCGCGAGCGTCAGGCCGCCTCCTTACGGAGCCTCTCGCGCCAGCCGGAGTCGAGCGCGCGCAGCCGCCGCACCCGCTCGCCCACGCGCGGATGCGTGACGAAGAGCGCGGCGAGCCCCTCCTCGATGAACGGGTTGATCGTGTACAGCGGCTCCGTCGCGGGGCTCCCCGCGAACTCGACGAGCTCTGCCGCCTGCTCCAGCCGTGCCAGCGCGTCGGCGAGCCCGTGCGGCGAGCCGCACAGCTCCGCCGCCGTGCGGTCGGCCTCGAACTCCCGCTTCGGCGAGAGCAGGAGATGGACGCACGCTGCGGCGACCGGGCCGAGCACGAACAGGAGCGTTCGCTCGAGCCAGCCGCCGATCCGGCTGAGCTCGAGCATCGACGCGGCCAGCACGACGACCGCCGTCTGCAGCGCCACGTCGCGGTGCCGCACGTGCGCCAGCTCGTGCGCCAGCACCCCCTCGAGCTCGGCCGGGCTGCACGCCGAGAGGCAGCCCGCGCTGACGGCGATCGACGAGCTGCGGACGCCGCGGCCGGTGGCGAGGGCAAGCGGCAGCCCGTCGGGGATGAGGTACAGGCGCGGCTTCACGACCCGCGCGAGTGCCGCAAGCCGCTCCACGGTCGAGTGCAGCAGCGGCGCCTCTCCGAGCGGCAGCTCACGTGCCCCGACCATGCCCAGCACGACGCGGTCGAAGTACCAGTACGCCCCGCCGACGAGCAGCAACGCGCAGAAGACGAAGATCGACAGGAGCCTGTACCCGCCGAGCTCCCAGCCGGCGGCGGCGAGGAGGGCGCAGATGCCCGCGAGCAGCAGCCACGCCTTGACGATGTTCCGGGCGGCGACGAGCGCGCGCACCAGCCGGCGCTACGGCTCGTCCGGCGGCTCGGGCCGGCCGCCGTTCGGCCCGTCGTCGTCGAGCAGGCCGCGGGGCGGCCAGTC
Organism: Actinomycetota bacterium; assembly: GCA_039648875.1. Classification (GTDB taxonomy): domain Bacteria; phylum Actinomycetota; class Thermoleophilia; order Gaiellales; family Gaiellaceae; genus Palsa-739. The sequence continues at coordinate 4,005 of JBBWZD010000044.1, read as the reverse complement.
GTCGTTCTGCGGCGCGTCGCAGCGGCTCGAGCAGTGGAGGGAGGCGATGTTCTGGAGCGGCACCAGGATATGGCCGTTCAACTCGATGTGCGCGACCTCGTCGACGTAGCAGTACGCCGTCAGCACGCCCTCCTGGTACTCGCCCCCGAAGAGGGCGACCTCGACCTGCTCACCCTTGTACTTGCTGGTGTAGTCGTCCACGGGGCGCGGTCAGTCTACCGCGCTGAAGGTGCCGTCCTCGTGGGCCAGGGGCCAGACGGAGCAGTTGTCGATCACCGGGAGGGCCACGCCCGAGACGGCGGCCTGGATCCGCCGCAGCGAGCCGCCGTGGGTGACGATGACGACGCGCTGTCCGGGGTGACGTTCCGCGATCCGCTCGACCGCCCGCATCGTGCGCTCCCGGTGCTCCTCGCTCGACTCTCCCTCGTACTCGACCGTCAGCCGCTCCTCCGAGGTCAACCCTTCCCACGTGCCCCAGTTCTTCTCGCGCAGGTCGGGATCGACGACGACCGGCAGGCCGAGGCGCTCGCCGAGGATCTCCGCCGTCTCGCGGGCGCGGGCGAGGTCGCTCGCGTAGATCGCCGCGACGCTCTCGCCTTCCGCCTCGCGGGCGAGCCGCGCCGCCAGCGCCTTTGCCTGCTCCCGCCCGTAGGCGTTGAGCGGCCGGTCGGTGTGCCCCTGCAGCCGGCCCTCCGCATTCCAGTCCGTCTCGCCGTGGCGAACGAGCAGCAGCGTCGTCACGACGTCTACGCTAGCCCGTCGTGGACCTCGGCCTCCGCGACAGCGTCTGCCTCGTCACCGGCTCGACCGGCGGCATCGGCCTGGAGACGGCGAGGCTGCTCGCCGCCGAGGGAGCTCCCGTCGCCACGACGGGCCGCAGCCACCGGCCGCCGGGGATCGGCGAGACGCTGCACGTCCCCGCCGACGTCGGCGAGCCCGGCGAGCCCGACCGCCTGGTGCGAGAGGTCGAGCAGCGGCTCGGCCGCGTCGACGTGCTCGTGAACAACGTCGGCGTCGCCTACCAGCGCTCGTTCGAGGAGGTCGCCGACGAGCAGTGGGAGGAGCTCTGGCAGCTCAACGTCATGAGCTACGTCCGCGCGATCCGCGCAGTCGTCCCGGGAATGCGGGAACGCGGCGGCGGCGTGATCGTCAACGTCTCCTCGACCGCCGGCAAGCGCCCCTCGGCCTCCATGCCCGACTACTCCGTGACGAAGGCCGCGGTGCTCTCCCTTTCGCGCCTCGTCGCCGACGTCTACGCCGGCGACGGCATCCGCTGCAACGCGGTCACCCCCGGCCCGACCGCCACCGCCGCCTGGCTCGGCGAGGGCGGCCTCGCCGACCAGCAGGCCGCGCGGAGCGGCAAGTCCCACGACGACGTGCTCGCCGCGGTCGGCGCCGGGCGGCCGCTCGGCCGGCTCGCCGAGCCGCAGGAGATCGCCTCCGTCATCGCCTTCCTCTGCTCGCCGCGCGCGAGCTACGTCACCGGCGCCGCCTGGAGCGCCGACGGCGGCACGGTGCCGATCATCATCTGATCCGGCCGCTGTGCTCCGGCAGGCGGGCTAGGCTGGCTCGAGGATGCCGGAGCTGGCCGGACGGGTTGCCGATGCCTTCGAGCGCCTCGTGCGAGAGCACGAGGAGGGCTGGCTGTCGCCGCTCGCCGTCCGCTCGTACGAGAGCCGCGGCCGCGAGCACCCCGAGGAGGAATGCCGGCTGCGAACCCCCTTCCAGCGCGACCGCGACCGCATCGTCCACTCGAAGGCCTTCCGGCGGCTGCGGCACAAGACGCAGGTGTTCGTCGACCCGGAGGGCGACCACTTCCGCACGCGGCTCACGCACACGCTCGAGACGGCCGGCATGGCGCGGGCCGTCGCGCGCGCGCTTCGCCTGAACGAGGACCTCGTCGAGGCGGTCGCCCTCGGCCACGACGTCGGCCACCCGCCGTTCGGCCATGCCGGCGAGGAGGCCCTCGACGAGCTGGTGCGCGAGCGCGGCGGCCGTGGCTTCCGCCACAACGAGCACTCGCTTCGCGCGGTCGAGCTCCTCGAGCGCGACGGGCGCGGCCTCAACCTGACCTGGGAGGTGCGTGACGGCATCCTCAAGCACACCGGTGCGGACGAGCCGGAGACGCTCGAGGGCAGGGTGCTGCGGATCGTCGACCGCGTCGCCTACATCAACCACGACATCGACGACGCGATCCGCGCGGGCATCCTGTCGGCGGCCGACCTGCCGCAGGAGGAGATCGCGCTGCTCGGGGCGACGGGGTCGCGCCGCATCGACACGCTCGTCCACGACCTCGTCGAGACGTCGGCGCATGCGGGCGACATCGTCCAGAGCGACGAGATCGGCGGCGCGATGCTCGCGCTTCGGTCGTTCATGTTCGACCGCGTCTACCTCGGCCCGCACTCCGCCGAGGAGCACGCGCGCATCCGCACCACCGTCCGCCGCATCTTCGAGCACCTCGTCGACGAGCGCGGCGACGACCTCGACCACGCCGTCGACTACCTGGCCGGCATGACCGACCGCTTCGCGCTCGCCTATGCGGCGGACCTGGTGTAGATGGCGCGCATCAAGGACAGCTCGGTCGACGCGGTCAAGGCCGCCGCCGAGATCCTGCCGCTCGTCGAGGACTACGTCCGCCTCCGGAAGGCGGGAGGCACCTACAAGGGCCTCTGCCCCTTCCACCAGGAGCGGACGCCGAGCTTCACCGTCTCACCCGTACGCGGCACCTTCAAGTGCTTCGGCTGCGGCGAGGGAGGCGACGCGATCTCCTTCGTCGAGAAGCTCGAGCAGGTCGACTTCGTCGGCGCGATCGAGGTGCTCGCGCGGCGCTTCGGCGTCGAGCTCGAGTACGAGGAGAGCTCACCCGAGGCCGACCGCGCGCGACGCCGCAAGGAGCGCCTGCACGCGTTGCTCGAGCGCGCCACGACCTTCTACGAGCGCACGCTCTGGGACAGCGACGCCGGCGCCTTCGCACGCGACTACCTCGCCTCGCGCGGGCTGGGCGAGGAGGTCTGCCGGCAGTTCCGGCTCGGCTACGCGCACGGCCCGGCCACGCTCGCGCGCCGCGCGCTCCAGGAGGGGTTCGCGCAGGAGGAGCTGCTGGCGGCCGGGCTCGGCAACCGGCGCGGCAACGACTACTTCCAGCGGCGGCTCCTCTTCCCGCTCGCCGACGCGCGGGGCGGCGTCCGCGGCTTCCAGGCGCGCAGGCTCCACGACGACGACCCCCTGCAGGCGAAGTACGTCAACTCGCCCGAGAGCGACCTGTTCCGCAAGGGCGACCTCCTCTACGGTCTCGACACGGCGCGTCAGGCGATGGCCAAGGGCGACCGGGCGGTGGTCGTGGAGGGCAACACCGACGTGCTCGCCCTGCGGCAGGCCGGCTTCCAGCCGGTGGTGGCGTCGATGGGCACCGCGTTGACCGAGCGGCAGCTCCGCGAGCTCACGCGCCTGACGAAGCGGCTCTTCCTCTGCTTCGACTCCGACGCCGCGGGGCAGGAGGCGACGCTACGCGGGATGGAGCTGGCGGTCGCCCAGGGCTTCGACGTCCAGGTCGTCTCGCTGCCGAAGGGGACGGATCCGGCCGACGACCCGGCTGCGTTCGAGCAGCGGCTCGCCGTGCCCGCCAGCTACCCGGTCCACCGGGTGCGGCTCGAGCACGAGCGGGCGCGCGACAAGCAGGCGGCCTTCGCCGCGATTCGTGACTTCTTCGGGACGATCCCCGACTCCCCCGAGTACCAGGACGCCCTGCGGGTGGCGGCCGACCTGCTCGATCTGCCGCCGGAGACGCAGGCGGGCCTCGCGCCGTCCCGCGCGGGATCGCGCTCGGCCGGCGTCGTCTCCCCGAGGTTGATCGAGGCGCGCTGGCGTCTCGAGCGGGAGGCGCTCGCGGGCGCGTCCGAATACCCCGAGCTCCTGGATTGGCTGGCGGAGCTCGGGTCCGACAGCTTTGCCTACCCCGAGCATCAGGAAGCGGTCCGCAGCCTGCTCGCCGGGAATGCCGAATCC
>JBBWZD010000136.1:0-5269 GCA_039648875.1 Actinomycetota bacterium | reverse complement strand
GAGCCCTCGACCATGAAGACGAAGTCGGTCATCGCGGGCGAGTACACGGCGCCGCCGGCGCACGGGCCCATCACGAGCGAGAGCTGCGGCACCACCCCGGACGCTTGGACGTTTCGCCAGAAGATCTCGGCGTAGCCCGCCAGCGACACGACTCCCTCCTGGATGCGCGCGCCGCCCGAGTCGTTGATGCCGACGACGGGGCAGCCGTACTTGACGGCGAGGTCCATGACCTTGCAGATCTTCTCGGCGAAGACCTCGCTCAGCGAGCCGCCGAAGACGGTGAAGTCCTGCGAGAAGAGGAAGACGCGGCGGCCGAAGATCGTGCCGTAGCCCGTGACGACGGCGTCGCCGTACGGCCTTCGCTCCATCATCCCGAAGTTCGACTCCCGGTGGCGCACGTAGCGGTCGAGCTCGACGAACGAGCCCGGGTCGCAGAGGCGCTCGGCCCGCTCGCGCGCGAGGAGGCGGCCCTCGTCGCGGCGTCGCTGCACCGCGTTGTCGCTGCCGGCGTGCAGCGCCTTCCCGCGAAGGTCTTCGAGGCGGCGGAGCTTGGCCTCCGTCGACTGGTCGTCGGTGGTCGCCACGGCGGGAGCGTAACCCGTCGCGTTGGTACCGTCGGACGGTGAGACGGCGTTTGCCCGAAGCGCTGCAGCTGCGCGAGTTCGCGCTGCTCTGGTCGACGATCCTGACGATGCGGTTCGCCGAGCAGATGGTGGCCGTCGCGGTGGGCTGGCAGGTGTACGCGATCCACCGCAACCCGCTGGACCTCGGGCTGATCGGGCTCGCGGAGTTCGTGCCGCTGCCGCTGCTCGCGCTGCCGGCGGGACAGCTCTCCGACCGCTTCCCACGCCGGCTCGTGCTCGCCGGCGGCATCGGGGTCAACGCGTCGATCGCGACGCTGCTGCTCGTCGTCACCCTCCACGGTGCGAGGGCGCTGTGGCCGTTCCTCGCGCTCGCCGCCGCGAGCGGCGTCGCCAACTCGATCGGCTGGCCCGCCTACGGCGCGCTGACCCCCGAGGTGGTGCCGCCCGAGCTCCTGCCCGGCGCCCTGGCGCTGCGCTCCGTGGCGAGCCAGACCGCAGTGGTCGCGGGCCCCGCTCTCGGAGGCGTCCTCTTCGCCGTGCACGCGGAGGTCGTCTACGCCGTGGCCGTCGCGCTCTTCGGGGTCGCGCTCGTCGCGCTCGCCGGGTTGCGCGCGCGGGCCGCCGTGCGGGAAGTCGCGGAGGCGGCGCCGCGGTTCTCCGACCTGGTCGCGGGCGTGCGCTTTGTGCTGCGCACGCGGATGCTGCTCGGGGCGATCGGCCTCGATCTCTTCGCGGTGCTGTTCGGCGGCGCCGTCGCGCTGCTGCCGGTGTTCGCGCGGCAGATCCTCGACGTCGGCCCGGTGGGCCTCGGCGTCCTGCGCAGCGCGCCGGCGGTCGGCGCCCTGGCCGCGGCGGTGATGCTCTCGCGCCGGCCGCTGCGCTGGCCGGCGGGCCCGACGCTGATCGTGGTGGTGGCCGCCTTCGGCGTCTCGATGGTCGTCTTCGGGCTCTCCCGCTCGCTCCCGCTCTCGCTCGGGGCTCTCGCGATCAGCGGCTTCGTCGACATGATCAGCGTCAACATCCGCTCGACGACGGCGGCGCTCGTGACGCCCAACGAGCTGCGCGGACGCGTGACGGCCGTCGAGATGGTCTTCATCAGCGCGTCGAACGAGCTCGGCGCGTTCGAGTCGGGGGCCGTGGCCTCCCTCGTCGGCACAGTCACCTCGGTGGTGGCGGGCGGCGTCGCGACGATCGGCATCGCGCTCGCCTGGACCGGGCTCTTCCCGTCGCTCGCGCGCCTGGGGCGGCTCGAGGACCTGCGACCCGAGCCCCTCCCGGCGAAGTAGTGCTCTTCGTTCTCAGCGGTGCGAGCGGCTCGGGCAAGACGACGCTTTGCGCCGCACTCGCAGCCCGCGCCGACCTCGTCGTCAGGGACGTCGACGAGGCGGCGAACGCAGATCCGGCGCCGACGAGCCTCGACCGGCGGTGGCGCGCGGAGGCGACAGAGACGCGGATCCGCGAGGCACTCGAGCAGCAGCGCGCCGGAGTCGACTTCGTGCTCGCGGGCGGAGTATTCGGGGAGCTCCTCGCGTGCCCGTCGGCGACCGAGCTCGACGGAATCGCCGGCTGCCTGCTCGACTGCGAGGAGGCGGAGCGCGTGCGACGGCTCCGGGTGCGCGATCCGGGCCGCGACGACGGCAGCGAGGAGCTGTGGCCGCACGTGATCTGGTCGGCGTGGCTGCGGCTGCACCGGGTCGACCCGCAGTGGCTCCCCCGCGTGCTGCGCGAGCCCGACCCGCACGGCGGCCGCGTGGCGCCATGGCTCGAGTGGGAGCGGTGGGCGGGGTGGGGCGCCGCCGACGCTCGCTGGAGCTTCGAGCGCCTCTCGACGTCCGACGAAGACGTGGAGGCGACGTGCGCGCAGCTGCTGGAGTGGATCGAAGGCCGGCGCGCGGCCCGCAAAGCGGGAACGCTGCCGCTCGCCGGGCGCTGGTGGGATCCGCCTACGAGCGGATAGAGATCCAGATGTCGCCCTGTGCCGGCGGCGCGCCGGCGTGGATCGCCCAGCAGCCGGGCGACCCGAAGACGAAGCCGGCACCCCACTCGCGGCCGGGCCGGGCCCAGCCGGAGCCGAGGTGGGCCGTCGGGCCCCACGCCGGGGCGACATGGGTGCCGTCGGGGGCGACGGCGTAGAACGCCGCCGGAACGCCGCTCGTCATGCGGAAGACGATCTTGACCTCCTGGCCCACGACGCCGCTGTACGCCGCGGTGTCGCCGCTTACGAACGCGGAGCCCGGCGGGTTGAAGCCGAGGAGCGCCCAGAGCTGTGCACCGCTCGCCGTTCCGAACACGTCGTCGTGCTGGCGCGGCGAGGCGGGGGCGCAGCCCGGCGCGCCCGGCGCGCCGAACCCGGCGGGCGGCTCGGCGCGCACGCTCAGGCGGCCGCGGCCGGTGACGAGCGCGCCCCTCACACGCGCAGCCGGCGCGTAGACGTCGGCCGCCAGGGCGGGCAGGCGGACGGCGAGCCGGCCGTGGCCGTCGCCGCCGGGCACGACGCTCCCGACCGACACGAGGCGCCGCGTGGTCCGAGCGGCAAGGTAGAGGCGCAGCCGCCGGTGCGGCGCGGCGCGGGAGACGGTCAACGCGACGCGGTCGCCGCGCGAGACGACGCCGCCGGCAAGGGAGAGCGAGGGCCGCGGCGTGCCGGCGCCCGCGGTGCCGGAGAGGAGCGCGAGGGCAACGGCAAGCAGGGCCGCGGTCCTGATTCGCACGCCGACATTGTGCACCAGGGATAGAGTCGCCGCGTGGAGCCGCTCGACCGGTCGACGATCTGGCCGTACGACGCGCGCGGCGAGCCCGGGGAGTTCCACTACTCGCGCTACGGCAGCCCCACGGTCGCCGAGGCCGAGCGCCGGCTGGGCGACCTCGACGGCGGCACCGCGCTCCTCTACCCGTCGGGCAGCGGCGCGACGACCGCCCTCGCGCTCTCGCTCCTCGGGCCCGGCGACACGGTCGCCGTGGCGGCCGGCTGCTACTTCGGCACCGGCGTCACGTTCCGGACACTCGAGCGCTGGGGGCTCCGCCAGGTCGAGTTCGACCAGACCGGCCCGCCGCCGGAGGGCGTGCAGCTCGTCTGGCTCGAGGCGCCGTCGAACCCGTTCCTGACGATGCCCGACCTCGAGGCGGCCGCGGCGCACCCCGCGCCCGTCGTCGTGGACTCGACGGCCGCGACGCCCGTCCACCTGCGCCCGCTCGAGCACGGCGCCGACTTCGTCCTGCACAGCGCCACCAAGTACCTCGCCGGCCACGACGACGCTCTGCTGGGCGCGGTCGTCTGCCGCGAGCCCGGGGCCGCAGACGAGCTGCGCGCCTTCCGGACCCGGACGGGCATCGTCGCCGGCCCCGACGCCGCCTGGCTGCTCCTCCGCGGCCTGAAGACGCTCGAGCTGCGCGTCCGCCGCCAGACGGAGACGGCGGCCGAGCTCGCCCGGCGCCTCGAGGCGCACCCGGCGGTGCAGCTCGTCCGCTACGCGGGCCTCGGCGGCCTGGTCTCGTTCGACGTCGCGGACGGCGACGCCGCCCGCCGCGTCGAGACCTCCACGCGCCTCATCGTCAACGCCACCTCGCTCGGCGGCGTCACGAGCGTGATCGAGAGCCGCCGACGCTGGGAGGGCGACCGCGTGCCCGCCGGGCTGCTGCGCCTCAGCGTCGGCCTCGAGGAGCCCGAGCTCCTCTGGACCGACCTCGCGCAGGCGCTCGAGCAGGGCCGCTGAGCGTGGGCCGGCGGGTTGGACACCATAGGCCGGGTGGCCTATGCTTCGCGCCCGGTTTGCCACGTTCGTTGCATCGGGGACGGGATCACGAGCGGGATCCACGGCTCGAGCGCGCGCGGTAGTGGTGGCCCGGCAGCGACCGGGACCGGTTGAGACGAGGGGGCGTGCTGTGGCGGTCGGACGGGAAGTCGAGACGGGCAAGACCGCGCGTTCCCGCGGGCGGGCGGCTGCGAGGAGGAACGGCGCGGACGCCGCCGCCGACGGACAGCGCGAGGTGAGCCGCGAAGAGCTCGAGCGGCTGCTCGACGCGCTCCGCGCCGCCCGCGACGGCGACTTCCAGCTGCGCCTGCCGGCGCGCGGCAAGGGCCTCGCCGCCGACCTGAACCGCGCCTTCAACGAGCTCGCCGAGCGGCGGGAGTCGCTCGTGAAGGAGGTCGGGCGCGTCGGCCGCGTGATCGGCCGCGAGGGCCGCCTCACCGAGCGCGCGTCGCTCGACGGCGCCTCCGGCTACTGGGCCGAGACGCTCGTGGGCCTCAACACGCTGATCGACGACCTCGTCCGCCCCACCACCGAGGTGGCACGCGTGATCGACGCCGTCGCCGACGGCGACCTCTCGCAGACGATGGCGCTGAAGATCGAGGGGCAGCCCGTGAAGGGGGAGTTCCTGCGGATCGGCACGACGGTGAACGCGATGGTCGACCAGCTCTCGTCGTTCGCCGACGAGGTGACGCGCGTCGCGCGCGAGGTCGGCACCGAGGGCAAGCTCGGCGGCCAGGCGAAGGTGAAGGGCGCCTCGGGCGTCTGGCGCGACCTCACCGACAACGTCAACACCCTCGCCGCCAACCTGACGACGCAGGTGCGCAACATCGCCGAGGTCACGACGGCCGTGGCCAACGGCGACCTCTCGAAGCAGATCACGGTCGACGTCCGCGGCGAGATCGCCGAGCTCAAGAACACCGTCAACACCATGGT
>JBBWZD010000033.1:0-10340 GCA_039648875.1 Actinomycetota bacterium | reverse complement strand
AAGCCGAGCAGGCCCGCGACGATCACGCCGCCGCCGAAGCCGAGTCCGAGCCGCTCGACCAGCGTCACCCAGCGGCTGCGCAGCTGCGACGCCGGCTTGGCGACGACCATCGCGCCGAAGAGCTGCTCGCCGAGCTTCAACGGCTGCGCGACGGCGATGTAGTGCCTGCCCTTCCACTGCAGGTCCAGCGTCCGCAGGCGGCCTTTTTCGAGGTCGGCGATCGAGACGAGGCTGCGCGGCAGCGACGGCAGCGGCCCCGTGAACAGGCGGAAGCCGCGGGCGAGCGGCACGTAGAAGATGCGGTCGCCGCCGAGCGCGTGCTCGAGGTTGGGCACGGGCACCTCGCTCGTGCCCGCCTGCCGGGCGTACAGCCGGACGATCCCGACCGACTCTGCACGCAGCTCGCCGATCGCCCGCGAATGCTCGTAGCTCTGGAAGAAGCGGACGGCGATGAGGCTCGCGACGATTCCGGACAGGACGATCCCGAGGAGGAAGAGCGCCGGCAGCCGGAAGCGGAGCGACCCGAGCATGGGTCGAGGGTACTCGCCTAGGCGGCGGGGGTGGTCTCGCGCGCCGGGCTCACCTTGTACCCCACTCCCCAGACCGTGACGATCGGCGAGGCGTCACCGAGCTTCCGGCGGAGCTGGCGCACGTGGACGTCGACCGTGCGCGTGTCGCCGGCGAACGTGTAGCCCCAGACACGCTCGAGCAGCTGGTCGCGCGTGAGGACGAGGCCGCGGTGGTCGAGCAGCTCCCACAGGAGGTCGAACTCCTTGGGAGCGAGCTGGATCTCTTCGTCGCCGACTCGCGCCTCGCGGCGGCCGGCGTCGACCGTCAGGTCGCCGTGCCGCAGGACGGCGCTCTCGCGCTCGGCGCGCTCGGAGGTGGAGCGCCGCAGGATCGCGCGCACGCGCGCCACGAGCTCGCGGGGGTTGAACGGCTTCGTCATGTAGTCGTCGGCGCCGACCTCCAGTCCGATGATCTTGTCCACGTCCTCGTCGCGGGCGGTCAGCATCAGCACCGGCAGGTCGGCGTGCTGGCGGATCCGCTTGCAGACCTCCACGCCGTCGATGTCCGGCAGCATCAGATCGAGCACCACCAGCGCCGGCTTCGCCGACTCGACGAGCTTCAGCGCCTCGTTGCCGCTCGCGGTCGTCCGTACGAGGTAGCCGGCGTTCTTCAGGTAGGCGGCGACGAAGGACGCGATCGAGGCCTCGTCCTCGACGACGAGCACCGTCTGCGGCTTCGCGGCCACGCTCTCCTAGCCGCTCGACCCGATGGCCAGCTTCCCCGTCTGCACCGCCGGCAGCGAGTGGAACGGGTCGTCGTTGAGCGAGTACAGACCGTCTCCGGAGGGCGTGTCGGGCAGGCCGGCGAGAGCGACGGTGCCGCGGCCGACCGCGACGACGTTGACGCCGGTGCCGTAGATCAGGATCGTGTACCTGCCGCCGACGGCGCGGAACGTGAACTTGAACCCGCTCCAGGTCTGCGACGTGTCGGTAGGCCCGTCCTTGCGCGACTCCCAGCCCGTGACCTCGGGGCTCTCCTTGTTGTTCGGCGTCGGGTCGTCGATCACGATGTGCCCGTGCTCGACGTAGCCGATCGCGGCGCCGGTGATCTTCAAGGCGACCACGGGTACGCCCTGCGGCGCCGTCCCGTTTTTGACGACGAGGGTGCCGTCGCCGGCGCTCAGGTGCGCCGCGAACGCGGAGGCAGGCGCGGCAAGTGCCGCGACGAGCGCGCAGAGGACGACGAGACGCCGCATGTGCTCCAGAGTATTGCCTTCGCTGGTTCGCGCTGGTTGTGCGAACCGTAAAGGTTCTGTGAGGGGCGGCAGGAAAGTCGGCCGCGCTGCGGGTAGGGTCGCCGCGATGCGCCTGCCGCTCGCGCTCGCGCTCCCGCTGGCCGCCCTGCTCGCGGCGCAGGGCGCGGCGACGCCGCGCGCGGTCCCGCCGCGCCTGCTCGACCTGCGCGTCACGAACGGCGCCGTCCCGTACCGCGGCGACGGGCCCCTTCTCGCCACCGTGAGCCCGAACGGCGACGGCTTCCGGGACGCGGCGCGGGTGGAGTTCACGCTGACGGCGCCCGCAACCGTCGAGCTGGACGTCCTCCAGACCGACACGCTGCGCCACGAGGGAGCCTCGCCGCACGTGGTCGAGCGCCTTCGGCGCGCGCTGCCGGGCGGGCCCGGCCGGATCGTGTGGCGGCCGGCGCGGACGACGCCTCCCCGGACGTACCTGCTCTCCCTGTCGGTCAGCGGCCGTGGCGGACGCCGGGTCTACGGCCCGTCGTTGCCGGGGACGCGGCGGCGCGCGCCGGTCGTGCGGGTCCAGGGCATCGACGCTGGGTTCCTCCGGGCCAGCTACGCGCCTGGCGAGCGGGCGGAGCTCAGGGTCGCGACGGACGCGAGGTCGCTCGCCTTCCAGGTCTTCGCCTACGGCGGCGGCGCCTTTCCCTCGGTGCAGGACGCGCGGACGAGCGCCGAGGCGATGACCGCGGCGGCCCACGTCGACTGGTCGGCGCACCGCAACGCTCCCGCGACCATTCGCGTCGTGCGGCCCGGGAACTGGCCCAGCGGCCTCTACTTCCTGCGGATCGCCGCGCAGGACGGCCGGGTGGGCTACGCGCCGCTCGTCGTCCGTCCCCGTGCGCTCGGGCGGAACCGCGTCGCCGTCGTGCTCGCGACGCGAACCTGGCAGGCGTACAACTTCGCGGACGCGAACGGCGACGGCTGGGGCGACTCGTGGTACGTGAGCGGCCGCCAGCGCAGCGTCGACCTGACCCGCCCCTTCCTCGACTTCGGCCTACCGTTCCGCTTCCACGACTGGGACCTCACCTTCCTCACCTGGCTGCAGCAGACGGGAAGGCAGGCGGACTTCCTCACCGACCAGGACCTCGACGCCGTCCGGAGCGGCGACGCGCTGGCGCGCGCCTACGACCTCGTCGTCTTCCCGGGTCACGAGGAGTACGTGACGGCGCACGAGCTGGCGCTGGTGACCCGCTTCCGCGACCTCGGCGGCAACCTCGCCTTCCTCGCCGCCAACGACATGTTCTGGCATGTGCGCGTGAACGGGCCCCTCATGACGAAGGTCGGGCTGTGGCGAAATACCGGCCGGCCCGAGGCGAAGCTCGTCGGCGCGCACTACGTCGGCTCGAACCACGGGGACGTGCAGAAGCCGTTCGTGGTCACGGGCGCCGAGAAGGAGCCCTGGCTCTTCGCCGGCACCGGCCTGGGCGACGGCTCGACGTTCGGCCGGTACGGCATCGAGATCGACGCCGCCGGGCCGTCCTCGCCGCCGGGCACCGTCGTGCTCGCGCGCATCCCCGACCTCCTCGGCCCGGGCAAGTCGGCGGAGATGACCTACTACCAGACGGCGGCCGGCGCCAAGGTCTTCGCCGCCGGCGCGCTCAACTTCGCCGCGTCGGCAACCGAGCAGCCGGTCTCGACACTGCTCGCGAACCTCTGGACGAGGCTGGCGAGCCCGTGAGGCCACGGCGCCTTCTCTGCCGAGATCCTGGCCGCGGCGACGGCCGAGGCCGTGCAGCGGGTCGCGCTCGACCCGCCGCCCCCGCGGCAGCCGCTCCCCTCCGCCGCGTAGACGGCTACGAGTAGGAGTAGAAGCCACGGCCGCTCTTGCGGCCCAGCAGCCCCGCGTTCGCCATCGCGAGCAGGCGCGGAGGCGCGGCCATGCGCGGCTCCCGCAGCTTTTGCCAGAGCGCCTCGCTCGCGTGCACGTGCACGTCGACGCCAACGAGGTCGATCAGCTCGCACGGCCCCATGGGCCAGCCCGCGCCGTGCTTCATGCCGGTGTCGAGGTCCTCGGCGGTGACCCGCGCCTCGTCCAGGACGCGAACGCAGTCGTTCAGCAGCGGGATCAGGACGCGGTTGACGACGAAGCCGGGCGTGTCGTGGCAGCGAATCGGCCGCTTTCCGAGCAGCGCGCCGAACGCGTAGGCCGTCTCGAAGGCCTCGTCCGACGAGCGCTCCGCGCGGACGATCTCGACGAGGGGCATCAGCGGCGCGGGGTTGAAGAAGTGCATGCCGACGACCCGCTCAGGCGCCGCGGTCGCCGAGGCGATCTCGGTCACCGAGAGGGCCGAGGTGTTCGTCGCCAGGATCGTCTCGCGCCCGCAGACGCTCTCCAGCTTCGCGAACAGCTCCTGCTTCGGCCCGAGCTCCTCGACGATCGCCTCGATCACGAGGTCGCAGCCGGCCAGATCCGCGAGCTCCGTGGTCGGGGAGAGCCGCTCGACCGCGGCGTCGCGCGCCTCCGGCTCGAGCCTGCCCTTCTCGACCTTGCGGGTCAGGAAGTGCGCGATGCGCTCGCGCGCCGCCTGCCCGAGCTCCGCCGTCACCTCGCGCCCGACGGTGTCGACGCCCGCCTCCACGCAGAGCTGCGCGATGCCGGCGCCCATGGCGCCGAGCCCGACCACGCCGACCCTCCGGATCTCCGCCGCCACGACCGCGAGAGACTAGATGGTCGATACGGGCAGTCGCGGCCCGAGCAGGGCGATGGAGGCACATGCTGCGACGACGAGGCCGAGCGCGCCCGTCAGCCCCGTGCCGCGGGCGAGGAACCCGATCGCTGGGCCGCTGACGACGCCGCCGGTGTAGCCGGCCGTGGCCACCGAAGCGATGCCCGCGCCGGACCCGACGCCGGGCGCCGAGGCGGCGATGCGGAAGAGGACGGGGACCGTCGCGGCGCAGCCGGCGCCGACGCACGCGAAGCCGGCCAGAGCGGGCGCCGGCGAGCGCGTCGCGAGCGCAAGCAGCATCCCGGCTCCGGCGAGCAGGCCGCCACGGCGCGTCAGCGCCGCCGCGCCCCAGCGGAGGGTGAGCCGGTCGCCGGCGAGTCGCGAGAACGCCATCGCCGTCGCGAACGCCGCGACTCCCCCGGCCGCCACCGCCGCTCCCGCGTGAGCGGGCCCTGCGAGGAACACGGCGCTCCAGCTCATCGAAGCCGACTCGACGAACATCGCGCAGAAGGTGAGCAGAGCGGGCAGCACGAGCGACCCGCGGGGCAGCGAGAACCGTGCGGCGCCCGCGGCCGCGTCGGCGGTGGCCCGCAGCAGGCGCGGCGCCGCGAGCGCGGCGAGAACGGCGACGCCGAGGGCGAGCGCGGGAAACTGGAGCCGCGGCCCCGCGCCGGCCGCGGCCGCTCCCGCGGCCAGCCCGGCGCCCGCCAGCAAGCCGAAGCTCCAGGCGGCGTGGAGAGCCGAGAGCAGCGGTCGCCCCACCCGACGCTCGAGCGCGACGCCGTGGGCGTTCGCCGCGACGTCGACGACGCCGAAGCCGGCGCCGAGGACGCAGCCTGCCGGCACGAGCGTGCCGAGGCCGGGAGCGTAGGCGGCGAGCGTCAGCCCGCCGGCGGCGAGGCAGAGGCCGACGGCGGCGGGCCCGCGGCTGCCGTGCCGTCCCGCCAGCCAGCCGGCCACGGGCAGCGCAGCGGTCGCGGTGGCGGAGACGGCGAAGATGACGAGCCCGAGCGCCCCGCTCTCCAGCCCGAGACGGTGCTGGAGCGCCGGCAGCCGTGCCGACCACGTGCCGTCGACGGCGCCGAACCCGAGGAAGACGGCCGCGAGAGCCGCGTGCGCCGCGCGCAGGCTAGAGGCGCTCGACGACTCCGGCAATCGCCTGGCCGAAGCCGATGCACATGCAGGCCAGGCCGTAGCGCGCGTCGCGCCGCTCGAGCTCCGAGACGAGCGTCGCCGTGATGCGCGCGCCGGTGGCCCCCAGCGGGTGCCCGAGCGAGATGCCGCCCCCGTTGGGATTCACGTCACCGGCCTCCCAGCGCTCGCGGAGCCCGGTGTCGGCGAGGAACTGCAGCACGACCGAGGCGAACGCCTCGTTCACCTCGATCACCTCGATGTCGTCCCAGGTCAGCCTCGCCTTCGCGAGCGCGCGCGCGCACGCCTCCGGGTTGCCGTGCAGCATCAGATGCGGGTCGACCCCGGCGAGCCCGAAGCCGAGGAAGCGGGCGCGCGGCCGCAGGCCGAGCTCCGACGCCTTTTCTTCGGAGGCGACGAGCACCGCCGCCGCGCCGTCCACGATCTGGCTCGAGTTCCCGGCAGTCACCTTGCCGTCGGGGGCGAACGCCGGCTGCAACGCCGCCATCCGCTCCAGCGTCGTGTCCCGTCGCACCGCCTCGTCGACCGCGAAACGCGTGCGGACGAGCGTCGCCGGATTTCCGGAGCCGGCGCCGGGATCCTCGGGGACGTCCACGTCGATCGGGACGATCTCCCTGTCGAAGCGGCCGCCGTCGATCGCCCGCGCCGCGCGCATGTGCGACTCGAAGGAGTAGCGGTCGAGCTCCTCACGCGAGAGGTTCCACCGCTCGGCGATCTCCTCCGCCGAGATGCCCTGCGGCACGATGTCGAAGCGGTCGGTCACGGCCTCCGACATGGAGCCGTTGTTGGAGCCCATAGGGACGCGCGACATCATCTCGACGCCGCCGGAGACGACGAGGTCGAGCTGGCCCGACCACACGGCGGCCGCGGCGTTGAAGTTCGTCTGCATCGAGGAGCCGCACTGCCGATCGACCGTCGTGCCGCAGACGGTGACGGGCCAGCCGGCCGCGAGGCCGACGTTGCGGCCGACGTTCCAGGCCTGCTCGTCGATCTGCGTCACGCAGCCCCACTGGAGATCCTCGACCTCCGCCGGATCGAGGTCGTGGCGCGCGAGGAGGCCGGTCGCGACCTGCGCCGAGAGGTCGTCGCCCCGGATGTGGGCGAGCGTGCCGTTCTTCCTGCCGATCGGGCTGCGAACCGCGTCGACGATCAGCGCTTCGCTCCGGCGGGCCGCCATGCGGCCACTCTAGCCGGGCGGGCTTGACCAGCGGGGGCGCGCGCTAGAGGATTGCTGCCGTGCTCCGCAAGAACGCCAAGATCGAGCTGCTCAAGCGCGTGCCCCTCTTCGAGCGGTGCTCGAAGCGCGAGCTGCAGGAGATTGCCGGCCTCGCCGACGAGCTTCACCTGCCGGCGGGTCGCGACCTCGCCAGGGAGGGTGCGAGCGGCAAGGAGTTCGTCGTCCTCGTCGAGGGAGAGGCCGACGTGCGGCGCCGGGGACGGAAGATCAACACGCTCCACTCGGGTGACTTCCTCGGCGAGATCGCCCTCATCACGGGGGCGCCGCGCACCGCCAGCGTCACCACCACCGCCGGCTCGCGACTGCTCGTGATCGCCTCGCCGGCGTTTCGCCGGCTGATGCGGGAGATGCCGTCGATCCAGCAGAAGGTGCTCGAGGCGCTCGCGGCGCGTCTGCCGGACGACCTGGCCTGAGCGTCGCCCGCCGACGCGCGGGTTTACGACGCGCGGGTTTACACCGGGCACCGCGGAGGGTAGACAGCGCACATGATCGGCGTGGGCGTCGCCCTCATCATCGTGGGCCTGATCTTCCTCTTCGTGATCCCGTGGGTGGGCATCCCGGTCGGGATCGTCGGCATCGCGCTCGCGATCGCCTGGTTCGCCGGCTTCGGGCGCCGTGCCGCCCGCGGCGAGCAGCCCGCCGACCGCCGCTCCTAGCGCTACAGTCGCGGCGATGCCGCGCTTCCGCCGCAGTAGCGCCGATTCGGCTGCTCCGGAGCCTCCGCCGCCTCCGAGCCCGCGTGCGGTGCGCCGCGCACTGCCGCCGCCCGCCCAGCTCCGGCGCGAGCGCCGCGACCTCCTGCGAGCCCGTGAGGAGCGACTTCGCGACCTCGGTGGGCTGATGCTCGAGATGTACCGGCGCGACCAGTTCCGCCAGGATCTGCTCGTCGACCGCTGCGCCGAGCTCGTCGCGCTCGACGAGCGGCTGGGCGAGCTCGACGCGCTCCTCGCCGCGGCGGTCTCACGCGGCCGCACGCGGCCGGCCGCGCGCTGCGAGTGCGGCGCACCGGTCTTCTGGGGCTCGCGCTTCTGTGTCCAGTGCGGGCGCCCGGTCGCCGCGGCCGCCCCCGCCGGCGAGAGCGCGTGACAGCGGCCGCCGAGCCGCGCGACTACTGCCCGCGCTGCGGCACGTCGTACGAGCCGCTCCAGGAGTACTGCCTCGAGTGCGGCGGGCGGCTGCCGACGAACCGCGGCGCCGTCGGCTTCCTCGCCTCCCACTGGCAGCGCCGCTTCGCGCGCTACCCCGGCGACTGGATCTGGCCGGTGCTAGGCCTGCTGGCGCTCACGGCCCTCGCGACGGCGGCCGTCGTCGCCGCCGACACGAGGCCGAGCAGCGCTGCGCGCACCTTCGTGGAGACCCAGGCCCAGATCACGGTAGGGCCGGGGGCGCCGCGGCAGACGGTGCCGGCGGGGACGCCGACGAGCACGCTGCCGGCCGCCCCGCCGCCGACGATCGGCACGGGCACGCTGCCGGTAGCCCCGGGCGCACCCTCGACGAGCGCCACCACCACCACCGCCAAGCCGAAGGCGAAGGCGAAGGCGAACCCGAACGCCCTGGCGCAATGGCCCCCCGGGAAGAGCGGCTACACGGACGTGCTCCTGTCGGTGGGCGTCTCCGCAGGGCGCGACGTCGCGGTCGCGCGAGCACGGGCGGCGAAGCAGCGCGGGCTCGGCACGGTCGGCATCCTCGTCTCCTCGCAGTACTCGAGCCTCCACCCCGGCTACTTCGTCGTCTACTCCGGCATCTACGCCACGTCTGCGCAGGCGCGCGAGGGCCTCGCGGCGGCCCACGCACACGGCTTTCCGGACGCGTACCAGACTCCCGTGACCCGCTGAGACGCCTGAGGTGTAAGGCGCTCGAGAACGGGCACCCAGACGGGGCACTGAGAAGCCTCGTTCGCAAAGGAGACAACAGACAGCGTGACTTTGTAACATCGTTCGAGAGGGTGTAGGATCGTGCTGAGAGAGGCGGCGCAATCCGGTTTAACCCGCTGTTAACAAAGCTCTGGCGGGAATCTCATAGGAGACGTGCAGACTGTGATCGAAGAGCGGACTCTCCAGTTGCAACACTGCATGTATCAGTACTCGCGGGCGATTTACCGGTCTATCAAGGACATGATCGAGCCGTACGCGGACCCGCAGGCGCAGATCGAGGCGCGCCGGGCGGTGCTCGCGGCATGCGAGCAGACGATGGAGCGTCTCGCGAAGGACCCGCTGTACTTCGCCAAGCCCGAGCGCGCCCTCTTCCAGGACATCCGGCGCTACTTCCCGATCACGGCCCAGGCCGAGGTCGCGTGGGCGGTGCAGAAGGGGGTCACGGCCGCCTCCGCCTTCATCGAGGAGCAGATCGAGGCCGGCGCGCTCGACGGCGGCGTGGCGCGCTGCCGCGCGACGACGCGGAAGGGCAAGCCCTGCCAGCGCACGCCGCTCCCCGATCGCGACTACTGCCCGTCGCACCAGCACCTGGAGGCCCGCGCAGCGGCCTAGGAGAGTTTTACGTATTCACGCCTGGCAACGGCCAGCGCTTGGAGTCACTCCTCCCACGGGGAGAGGTTCTCTAAGTGCTCCACAGAGTACGTCGCTACGTAAGCGCAGTATGGGCAGGTGACAGGGAGCACAGCCTTTCCGTCCATGCCGCCACCGAGCTCCGGGTGTCCTACGGGAGTGCCCGGCGCGACGAGCATCAGGATCGGCTCCAAGCGCTGCGGAACCCAGTCGATGCGGCCGCACGAGGGACAGGTGGGGGCGAGCCGGCGGATTGTCCTGAGCCAGGCAAATCTGGCGATAGTGGTCCCCTCACGTGGCGTCAACTGCTCGCTCGTAATCCGAGGCTGATTAACGCTACCCAGGGCTGGATGCCCGAATCTACGCTGCGAGCGGAAGACCTGTTCCGGCGCGAGCGCGATTCAGGGCCTGAGACAGGCGGCCAAGCATCGTGAGGTCAGCGTGAAGCCGCACGCGCAATGCGGCGCACGCGGAGCGGCGCAAGTGCGTTCGGCAGGCTCAAGAACGAAGCGGGACTCGCGCCCATCCGCGTCCGTGGCATCGAGCGTGTCCAGCTTCACGCCGACCTCTGCATCCTCGCCACGCTCGCGCAGGCGCTCAGCAGGGTTCCGCCGTTCCACTCGCGGTGTAAGCGGGCTACTACACTCCGACAGATGCTCGAACGGGCGACGACCCGTGCGCTTCCGCTGATTGGGCGCATGAATGAAGCCGCTCCGGTCGCGACCGGATGCTGCAACGCCTGCCGCTCATGCCTTGCAACCAACATCATCGGCCTGGCCGGGGTCGCGCTAACCGCCGCGACCTCACTCATCGCGCGTTTCGCTAGACGTTTCGTCAGAGCCTCCTAGTCGTCCGTGCTTTTTCCACAGGGACGATCCACAGGGTCCCAGGTGTAGTGTCAGGCACGGGTTGTCGCACGACACCGACAAGCTGATCCGCCAGCTCTCGCTGGTCGCCTTCCTGATGGCGGA
>JBBWZD010000109.1:0-2506 GCA_039648875.1 Actinomycetota bacterium | reverse complement strand
CGCGCGCGGAGGGCCTGCACGCGCTCGACCTGCTTCTGCTCGAGCGACGGGTCGATGCGCAGGATCTCGAGCGGCTGCTCGTCCTCCTGGACATAGCGGTTCACGCCCACGACGATCCGCTGCGCGGCCTCCACCTCCGACTGGTAGCGGAACGACGCGTCGGCGATCTCGCGCTGGAAGAAGTTCTCCTCGATCGCGGGTACGACGCCGCCGAGCTCGGCGATCCGGTCGAAGTACTCGTACGCCTCGCGCTCCAGCTCGTTCGTGAGGTGCTCGAGGTAGTAGGAGCCGCCGAGCGGGTCGATCGTGTTCACCACCCCGGTCTCGTGCGCGATCACCTGCTGCGTGCGCAGGGCGAGCCGCACCGCGTGCTCGGTCGGCAGCGCTAGCGCCTCGTCGAAGCTGTTCGTGTGCAGCGACTGCGTACCGCCCAGCACGGCCGCGAGCGCCTCGATCGCCGTCCGGATCAGGTTCACCTCCGGCTGCTGCGCCGTCAGCGAGACCCCCGCCGTCTGCGTGTGGAAGCGCATCACCCAGGAGCGCGGATCCTTCGCGCCGTAGCGCTCGCGCAGCTGCGTCGCCCAGATGCGCCGGGCCGCGCGGTACTTGGCGATCTCCTCGAAGAAGTCGAGGTGTGCGTTGAAGAAGAACGAGAGCCGCGGCGCGAAATCGTCGACGTCGAGACCGCGCTCGACGCACGCGTCGACGTACGCGAAGCCGTCGGCGAGGGTGAACGCCAGCTCCTGCGCCGCGGTCGAGCCGGCCTCGCGACTGTGGTATCCGCTGATCGAGACGGGGTGCATCAGCGGCATCTCGCGCGAGCACCACTCGATCATGTCGACCACGAGCCGCATCGACGGCTCGGGCGGGAAGATCCACTCCTTCTGTGCGATGTACTCCTTGAGGATGTCGGTCTGCACCGTCCCGCGCAGCGAGGCGATCGGTTGCCCCTGCTTCTCGCCGACGCACGCGTAGAAGGCCAGCAGCATCGCGGCGGGGCCGTTGATCGTCATCGACGTCGACACCTCGCCGAGCGGGATGCCGGCGAAGAGCGTCTCCATGTCGTCGAGCGAGTCGACCGCCACGCCCTCGCGGCCCACCTCGCCGAGCGAGCGAGCGTGGTCCGAGTCGTAGCCCATCAGCGTCGGCATGTCGAAGGCGGTGGAGAAGCCGGTCTGCCCGTGCGCCCGCAGGTAGCGGAACCGCTCGTTCGTCTCCTCGGCCGTGCCGAAGCCGGCGAACTGGCGCATCGTCCACAGGCGGCCCCGGTACATCGACGGGTAGACACCGCGCGTGAAGGGATAGACGCCGGGAAAGCCGAGGTCGCGGTCGTAGTCGACCTCCACGCTCTCGGGCGTGTAGAGCGGCTCGTTCTCGATTCCCGAGATCGTCGAGAACGCGACGCCCTGCCGCTCCGGCTTCACCTCGTACAGCTCGCGGCGCCACGCCTCGACGCCGCCCAGGCCGGCCTCCGGCTCCTCCGTCGTCGCCACGGGCGAGATTCTACGGGGAGGTGCCCGGTCGCCAGAGCGGCTCGGTTGCGCCAGCGAGCGCGTTCGCGGCGCGTGCGCAGATGAAGAGCAGGTCGGAGAGCCGGTTCAGGTAGATCGGCGCCAGCGGATCGATCGCGTGCTCCTCCCCGGCCTCGAGCGCCGCTAGCTCCGCCCGGCGCGCGACGGCGCGGGCGACGTGCAGGCGCGCCGCGGCCTCCGTGCCGCCCGGCAGCACGAAGCTCTTCAGCTCCGGAAGCGGCTCGTTCAGCTCGTCGCACAGCCGCTCGAGCCCCTCGACCTGGGCCTGCGTCACCCGCAGCCGCTCGTCGGGGCCTTCGTAGGGCACGGAGAGGTCGGCGCCGACGTCGAACAGCTCGTTCTGGACGCGCCGCAGCGGCGCCGCCAGCTCCTCCGGCAGGCCGGGCGCCGAGAGCGCGAGCCCGAGCTGGGAGTTGAGCTCGTCGACGGCGCCGTAGGCGGCGATCCGGAGGTCGAGCTTCGAGACCCGGGAGCCGTCGCCGAGGCTCGTCTCTCCGGCGTCGCCCCCGCGCGTGTAGATGCGCGTCAGCCGGACGGGCTCGTTGCGGTCGCGCGGCACGGTCGTAGAGTACGGGCATGATCCGACGCGCCGGGCCCGAGGACGTCGACGCGATCGCCCGCGTGTTCGGGCGCTCCTTCGCGTCGCTGACCTTCCTGCCGCAGCTGCATTCGCCGGAGGAGCACCGGGCCTTCTTCGCGCGCGTCGTCGCCGCCGACGAGGTGTGGGCGTGGGAGGAGGCCGGGACGGTCGTGGGCTTCGCGGCCGTCGGCGACAGGTGCCTCGAGCAGATCTACGTCGAGCCGGACCGGACGGGGCACGGGATCGGGAGCGCGCTGCTCGCGCACGTGAAGTCACGGCGGCCGCAGGGCTTCGACCTCTGGACGTTCCAGGACAACGCCGGCGCGCGGCGCTTCTACGAGCGGCACGGCTTCCGCGCCGTCGAGCTCACGGACGGCGATGGCAACGAGGAGCG
>JBBWZD010000056.1:0-7838 GCA_039648875.1 Actinomycetota bacterium | reverse complement strand
GTCAACCACGCGGTCCAGGCGCTCAAGGCGCAGTCGCTCTACCAGCGCGATGTCGACTACGTCGTGCAGGACGGCGAGGTGAAGATCGTCGACGAGTTCACCGGCCGGATCATGGAAGGCCGCCGCTGGAGCGAGGGGCTGCACCAGGCCGTCGAGGCGAAGGAGGGCGTCCGCATCCAGGAGGAGCACCAGACGCTCGCGACGATCACGCTGCAGAACTACTTCCGCCTCTACGACAAGCTCGCCGGCATGACCGGCACGGCAAAGACGGAGGAGAAGGAGTTCGTCGAGATCTACAACCTCAACGTGGTCGAGATCCCGACGAACGTCCCCGTCGTCCGCCGCGACGAGCAGGACTACGTCTACAAGACGAAGGAAGGCAAGTTCGCGGCCGTCGCGCGCGACATCAAGGAGCGCAGCGAGAAGGGCCAGCCGGTGCTCGTCGGGACGATCGCGGTCGAGACCTCCGAGTACCTCGCGGAGCTGATGACGCGGCGCGGAATCCCGCACAACGTCCTGAACGCGAAGGAGCACGCGCGGGAGGCGGAGATCATCAAGGACGCGGGCCAGCCGCACGCGGTCACGATCGCGACCAACATGGCCGGCCGCGGCGTCGACATCAAGCTCGGCGACGGCGTGCGCGAGCTCGGCGGCCTGTACGTCCTCGGCACCGAGCGCCACGAGTCCCGCCGCATCGACAACCAGCTCCGCGGCCGTTCGGGCCGCCAGGGCGACCCCGGCGAGACGCGCTTCTACCTCTCCGGCGAGGACGACCTCGTCCGCCTGTTCGCGGGCGACCGGATCAAGTCGATCATGGAGCGCTTCAACATCCCGGACGACCAGCCGATGGAGGCGAAGATCCTCAGCCGGCAGATCGAGGGCGCGCAGAAGAAGGTCGAGGAGCAGAACTTCGTCATGCGCAAGAACGTCCTCAAGTACGACGACGTGATGAACCGGCACCGCGGGCGCATCTACGAGCAGCGCCGGCAGGTGCTCGAGGGCGAGGACATGTCGGAGCAGGTCAAGCTCTGGATCGACGAGGTCGTCGAGGAGACCGTCCAGCAGTACACGGAGGAGGAGTACGCGGAGGAGTGGGACCTCGAGGCGTTGACGGGCGCGATGGCGGCGCTCTACCAGACGGAGATCACGGCGCGCGAGCTGCAGGAGGATCTCGGCGACATCACGCGCGACGGGCTGATCGAGGAGTTCCAGAGCGACGCGCGGGACGAGTACGAGGCGAAGGAGGAGGAGTTCGGCGCCGAGCTGATGCGCGAGCTCGAGCGGTTCGTGATCCTCCAGGTCGTCGACGTCCGCTGGCGCGAGCACCTCGAGAACATGGACTACCTGCGCGAGGGCGTGCACCTGCGCTCGATGGCGCAGAAGGACCCGCTCGTCGAGTACACGGCCGAGGGCGAGCGGATGTTCACGGCGCTCGGGCAGGCGATCCGCGCCGAGGTCGTGCTGCACCTGTTCCACGCGGAGATCGCGCCGGACGAGGGCGTGTCACCGGCGGAGCTGCTGCCGCAGCCCGGCTCGAACGGCGGCGGGAACGGCGCGCGGCTGCACTACGAGCACGAGACCGCGGCCGGCGCCGACGTGATCGCCGCGGCGGGCGCGGGCGGGGCGGTGGCGGCCGGGGTGCCGTCGGCGACGGGCGTCCTGCAGCAGACGGTGCAGGCGAGCCCGCACGAGAAGCTGGGCCGCAACGATCCCTGCTGGTGCGGCAGCGGCAAGAAGTTCAAGAAGTGCCACGGGGCGTAGCGATGGCCGACGAACGCGAGCTCTCCCTGCAGGACCAGCTCGAGGAGATCGGGGCCCAGCTCGTCTGGGTCCGTGGTTACCTTTGACCCCGACCGGCTGAGGGCGCGGGTCGCCGAGGTCGAGCAGGAGCTCGGGCAGCCCGGGCTCTGGGACGACCAGCAGCGCGCCGCGGCCGTGTCGTCGGAGCACGCACGGCTGACGAAGCGGCTCGAGCGCTACGACCGCCTGACGCGGGAGTACGACGACGCGCGCGAGCTGCTGGCGATGGACGAGAGCCTCGCCGACGAGGTCGAGCGCTCGATCGTGCCGCTACGGACCGAGCTCGAGCGCCTGCAGGAGGATGCGCTCTTCAGCGGCGAGTACGACGGCGGCGACGCGGTCGTCACGATCCAGGCCGACGCAGGCGGCACCGACGCGCAAGACTGGGCCGAGATCGTCCTACGCATGTACCTGCGCTGGGCGGACGAGCGGGGCTTCCGCACCGAGCTGCTCGACACGAGCCCCGGCGAGGAGTACGGGATCAAGTCCGCGACGTTCACCGTCAAGGGCGACAACGCGTACGGCATCCTGAAGGCGGAGCGCGGCAAGCACCGGCTCGTGCGCCAGAGCCCCTTCGACCAGGCGCACCGCCGGCACACGAGCTTCGCGCAGGTGATCGTCGCGCCGCTGCTGGACGAGGCAGCGGACATCGAGCTGGACGACGACGACCTGCGGATCGACACGTTCCGCTCGTCGGGTGCCGGCGGCCAGCACGTGAACAAGACCGACTCCGCAGTGCGCATCACGCACCTGCCGACGAACATCGTCGTCTCGGTGCAGAACGAGCGCAGCCAGTCCTCGAACAAGGAGACGGCGCTGAAGATCCTGCGCTCCCGCCTGGCGGAGAAGGCGGAGGAGGAGCGCGAGGCCGAGCTCGCGCGGGAGCGCGGCGGCGTGAGCATGGGCTTCGGCGGCAACGCGGTGCGCAGCTACGTCCTGCACCCCTACCAGCTGGTGAAGGACCACCGTACGGAGTTCGAGACCGGCAACACGCAGGCGGTCCTCGACGGCCGCCTCGACGGATTCATCCGCGCGTATCTCCTGCAAGCGGCGGGAAACGCCGGCTAGCCCGCCGGAGCATGCGTTAGACTTCGCGCCTTCACCAAACTGACCGGCGAGGCATGCGCCCGCCGACGCTCGGACGAACCGGCACAGGAACGTGGCAGACCCTCAGTCTCACGCCAGCTCCGCGGTCGCAGAACGGCCGCAGGAGCCCGTGCAGCCGCCGCCGGCGCCCGCCGCCGGAGCGATGATCGTCTTCGAAGCCGTCACGAAGGTCTACGAGCCCGACGTCTCCGCGCTCAGCGACGTCTCGTTCGTGATCGAGAAGGGCGAGTTCGTGTTCATCGTGGGCGCCTCCGGCTCGGGCAAGTCGACGCTGATCAGGCTGCTGCTGAAGGAGATCGAGCCGACGGACGGGCGGATCATCGTCGGCGGCCGCGACCTCACGCGCCTGCGCGGCGGCAAGGTGCCGCTGCTGCGCCGCAACGTCGGCTGCGTCTTCCAGGACTTCAAGCTGCTGCCGAGCCGCACGGCGGCGGAGAACGTCGCGTACGCGCTCAAGGTGCAGGGCGAGGGCCGCACGTCGATCAGGCGCAAGGTGCCCGAGGTGATGAATATGGTCGGCCTCGCGCACAAGATGAACTCTCTCCCCGACGAGCTGTCGGGGGGCGAGCAGCAGCGCGTGTCGATTGCCCGCGCCGTCGTGAACCACCCGCCGCTGCTCGTCTGCGACGAGCCGACGGGCAACCTCGACCCCGACACGTCCGTGGGGATCATGCAGCTCCTGTACCGGATCAATCGCGCCGGGACGACGATCCTGATGGTCACCCACGACCGCGAGATGGTCGACAAGATGCGCAAGCGCGTGATCGCCCTCGAGGAGGGGCGGCTCGCGCGCGACGAGCGCCGCGGCGGCTACGCGTCCGAATGAGCCGCCTCCGCCTGCTCGTCTCCGAGGCCTGGTCCTCGATCACGGCGAACATCTCGACGACGTTCGCCTCCACGATGACGGTGCTGATCGCGATGTTCCTGCTCGGCCTCTTCATCGCGCTGGGGACATGGGTGCTCTCCTACAGCGACCATGTCAAGCGGGAGCTCGTGGTCAAGGTCTACTTCAGGCAGCAGGCGACACAGGCGCAGGAGTACGCGGTCGGCAGGCGGCTGCGCCGTGACGGGCGCCTCGCGAGCGTCGCGTTCGTGTCGAAGGCGCAGGCGCAGGCGATCATGAAGAAGAAGCTGCCCGTGCTCTACAAGACGGCGCTCCCGTCCAACCCGCTGCCCGACTCGTGGGTGGCCAAGCCCAAGGTGGCCGCCGACGCGCCGAAGATCGGCAGGGAGATCCAGAAGGCGGTCCGTGGGGGCGATGCGGCCGCGTCCGCCTGGCCCGGCGTGAACGACGTCAAGTGGGGCGACAAGACGACGAATCGCGTCTTGACCGTCGCGAAGGTGCTGTCGCTCGTGTTCCTCGTGGCGATCATCCTGCTCGTGACGGCCTCGACGCTGCTAATCGCGAACACGATCCGGCTCTCGATCTTCGCCCGCCGACGCGAGATCGAGGTGATGAAGCTGGTGGGCGCGACGAACTGGTTCGTCCGCGGCCCGTTCATGCTCGAGGGGCTGCTGCAGGGCGTGATCGGCTCCGTGTGCGCGGTGATCCTCCTCGTCGTCGGGAAGACGATCGCGCTGCCCGCGATCCTGGGACACCTCCACAGCACCTCCGACGTGCACGCGTTGCCGTTCGTGCTCAACGCCCTTGCGCTCGTCGCGGCGGGCCTGCTGCTCGGCGCCGCCGGCTCCGGCCTCACGATGCGCCGCTTCCTGCAGGTGTAAAGGCTTCGCGCGGCTCTGGCGGCCGGCGCCGTGGCCGCGTATGCTGCCGCCCACTTCATGCGGCGTCCGCTCGTCCTCCTCGCGGCAGGGCTCGTGCTGGTCGTGCCCTTCGTCCTCGGCTATCGCCTCTCGGAGGGCAGCCGCGCAACCGCGCCCGTCGCCCTGCCGACGGTGGTCGACGAGGTACGGAACGCGCTGACGGCGCGCTACTACCGTCCCGTGCCGCCGCAGGTGCTCCGCCTCGGCTCAGTGGGGGCCATGATCTCGGCGCTCCGCGACCCCTACACCGCCTACCTCGCTCCCGCGGACTACCGTCTGATCCGCCAGCAGACGGCCTCGCGCTACTCCGGCATCGGAGTCAGCGTCCTCCCCTCCGGACACGGCTTCACGGTCGTCTCGCTGCGAGCAGGCCCTGCCCAGCGCGCCGGCGTGCGAGTCGGCGACGCGATCGTGGCGATCGGAGGCCAGTCGACGGCACGCTTCGACATGACGGGCGCGCTCGGCCGCATCCTCGGTCCCCGCGGCACCGACGTGCGGCTCGAGCTGCGTCGTGGCGGGCACGCGCTCGAGGTCAACGTCCGCCGCGGGATCGTCCACGCGCCGCCTGCCGAGGCGCGACTCCTCTCCTACGGCGGCCGCCGTTGGGGCGACCTGCGCCTCGCCTCGTTTCGCGTCGGCGGCGCCGTCGTGCTCGACCGGGAGCTGCGCCTGCTCCAGCGGGAGGGGGCGCAGGGCTTCGTGCTCGACCTGCGCGACAACCCGGGCGGCGTGCTCGACCAAGCCGTCGCGGTCTCCTCGCTCTTCCTGCGGCGCGGCGTGGTCGTCTCGCTCGCAGGCGCCCACAGCCCGCGCACCGTCTACCGCGCCACCGGCACCGTCGCCACGCGTCTGCCGCTGGTCGTGCTCGTCGACCGCTACAGCGCGAGCTCGGCGGAGATCGTCGCCGCGGCGCTGCTCGAGCACCATCGCGCGACGCTCGTCGGCGAGCGGACGTTCGGCAAGGCGCTCGTCCAGTCGATCGACCCGCTCGACAACGGCGCCGCGCTCGAGCTGACGATCGCCCGCTACTACACGCCTTCGGGTGCCGACATCTCCCGGGTCGGCATCGCACCGCAGATCCACGCGGTCGACGATCCGCGCACGCCGCAGGACGAGGCGCTCGGCGTCGCGCTGCGCGTGCTCGCGCACCCGACCAGCTGACGCCGCGGGGTACCGTGGGCCTCATGGCCCGCGGGCGCCACCAGCGGCAGAAACGGCCGAGCCGCAGCGAGCGTCACGGCGCGCACCGGCCCGCGCGAAAGCCGGTGTCGGAGCTGAACGTGCGCCTGCCGCGGCGCGCGGCGGAGCCCGAGACGGTGATCGCGCACCTCGGGCCGACCAACTCCGGCAAGACCCACGACGCGCTGCGCTTCCTCGTCGAGACGGGTCGCGGCGTGTACGCGGCGCCGCTGCGCATGCTCGCGCAGGAGGCCCACCGGCGCCTGTCGGCCGAGCTCGGCGAGGAGCGGGTGGGGCTCGTGACGGGGGAGGAGCGGGTCAACCCCGACGCGCCGATCCTCTGCTGCACGGCGGAGATGGCGCCTCCGCGCGGCGAGACGCTCGTCCTCGACGAGGTGCAGTGGGCGGAGGACGACGAGCGCGGCTCGGCCTGGACGCGGCTGATGCTGGGCGGCGAGTACCGTCACATCCTCCTGCTCGGCGCGGTCGAGGCGCTGCCGCTGGTGCGGAACGCGTTCCCCGACGTCGAGGTGCGCTTCTTCGAGCGCAAGGCGCCGCTCGACTGGATCGGCCGCCGCGGCATCGCCGGCCTGCAGCCGGGCACGGTCGTGGTCGCGTTCAGCCGGCGCGCCGTGATCGGCCTCGCGGGCGAGCTGAACCAGCTCCACCCGGGGCGTGTGGCCGCCCTCTACGGCGCGATGCCGCTCGCGTCACGCCGCGAGGAGATCGACCGCTTCATCTCCGGCGCGGCCGAGGTGTGCGCCGCGACCGACGTGCTCGGTCACGGGGTCAACCTGCCGTGCGAGACGCTGCTGTTCGCG
This sequence comes from Actinomycetota bacterium, assembly GCA_039648875.1. Lineage (GTDB taxonomy): Bacteria > Actinomycetota > Thermoleophilia > Gaiellales > Gaiellaceae > Palsa-739. The sequence goes on along the minus strand of JBBWZD010000056.1, from coordinate 1,167 downwards.
GAGACCGTGAAGTTCGACGGCCGCGAGCGGCGCGACCTCGAAGCGTGGGAGATCGCGCAGATCGCCGGTCGCGCCGGCCGCTTCGGCTTCCACGAGCGCGGCCACGTCGGCGTCCTCACCGGCGTCCCGTGGGCCGATCCCACCCCCGAGCTCGTCCGCGAGGCGCTGACGCCGCAGGTCGAGCTGCCCGGCGGCCACTGGGGCTACCGCGTCGTCGACACCGGGCGGCTGCGACCGCAGCTGCACGACCTCAACGTGGAGCGCGTCGACGAGCTCGAGCCGGCCCTGCAGGCGTGGCGGCACGCGGCGCTCCGCTTCTGGAGCGTCGACGGCTGGCTCACCGTCGAGTCGATCCAGCCGCTGCTCGCGCGGCTCGACGCCGTGCGCGAGGCGCTCCGCCACTGCCACCGTCGGCTCGAGCTCGCCGATGTCTGGCGGCTGATGCAGGCGCCGATCGACGAGGACGGCCTGCCGCTGCTCGGCACCCTCGCCTGCGCGGTGGCCGGCGACAAGCCGCAGCGAACCGTGATCGGTTGGATCCTCGACCCGCACCGGCTCCAGGGCGCCGGCCTCGGCGAGGCCGAGGCGGCGGCCCGCGAGGCGTCGATCCTGCGCTGGTTCGCCCTGCAGTACCCGGGCGTGGCCGGCGTGACGATCGAGAAGGCGGCTGCGCTCGAGGAGGTCGCAGCAGCGCGCGTCGTGCAGGCGCTGCGCGCGGAGATCGAGGACCCGACGATCGGCCGCTGCCGCGCCTGCGGCTCCCGCACGGCGCCCTGGGCGAGCCTCTGCGACCGCTGCTTCATGGCGCGCGGGTACCGCGCCGGGCGCCGGTAGCAGGTCGACGCGTCCCTAGACTTGGCGCTCGTATGCCGAGGGCCAAGGGCGAGAAAGCGATCGTGGACAATCGCCGCGCGCGGCACGACTACCACCTGCTCGACCGCTACGAGGCCGGCCTCGTCCTGACAGGGACCGAGGTGAAGTCCTTGCGCGGCGGCAAGGCGACGCTCCAGCAGGCGTACGCCGACGTGCGCGAAGGCGAGGCCTGGCTCGTGGGCCTGCACGTGCCCGAGTACGCGCAGGGGAACCGCTCGAACCACGACCCCGACCGGCCGCGCAAGCTGCTCCTCCACCGGCGCGAGATCGACCAGCTCTACGGGCGCGTGCGCG
>JBBWZD010000009.1:0-6999 GCA_039648875.1 Actinomycetota bacterium | reverse complement strand
CGCAGCGCGACCTCGCCGGCGAGCCCCTCGACCCGCCGCGCCAGCTCGACCCACGGCAGCAGCCCGCCCACCTGCAGGCAGAGGGCGTCGGTGACGCGCACCGCTCCGTGCTCCGTCCGGAACGTGGTCTCGAGCACGTTCGTGTGCTCGACGTAGCGCCGCTCGACCTCCGCCTCCTCCTCGGGCGCGAGCACGAAGCGGCCTCCGCGCGCCGGGTCGAGCAGCGCCGCGAACACCGTCGGGGCGTGCAGCGTCGGCAGCGAGAGGAAGTCGACGGCGCCGCTGCGCCCGACGAGCGCCACGGTGCGGCCGTCGCCGATCGCGGCGTAGGAGGCGATGTCCTCGAACTCGGCCATCGCGGCATCGTGCCCGCTTCGAGCGAGCCTACGCGCGGCCGTAGCGTGCCGCCCGCGCGGCCGTAGCCGGGTCGGCGCCTGCGTCGAGCAGGCGCTGGCGCGCCTCGCTCTCGCCGAACCAGCGCAGCAGCAGCCAGACGAGCACGGCGAGCATGACGACGCTGCCCTCGACCAGCATGACGCCGCCGCCGAGGCGCTGGTCGGCGAGCGCCGACAGGCCCCACGTCCTCGGCGCGTGCTCGTACCGCGGGTAGAACGGCCGCGCCGACCACAGGAAGACCTGCGAGAGGCCGAGCGAGACGAACCACATCACGACGAGGAACACCGCCTTGCGGGCGGCGCCGAACCACTGCGGCCCCGGCAGCGGCTCGAGCAGGGCGGCCCAGACGAGCGTCCCGCAGGCGAAGAAGAGCCCGTGCTCGAGGGCGTGCACCGGCGGCCGCGCGAGCGCCGCGTCGTAGAGGCGCGGCACGTGCCAGAGCGCGAGGTCGCCGGCCCAGAGCGGAAGGGCGGCGAGCGGGTGGGCCAGCGCCCGCAGCCGCGCGACGCCGCGCACCGCCAGCAGCGGACGCAGGAGCGGCCCGTTCAGGCCCAGCACGACGAGCAGCGGCGCGACGTCGCCGAGGAGCACGTGCTGCACCATGTGCGCCGAGAAGAGCCGCTCCTCGCCGAGGGTGTCGAGCGGCGACGCGAACGCGAGGAGCAGGACCGCGACCCCCGCCGCGAAGCAGCCGACCTTCCACACGGGAACGGCCCGGCCGCGCCTGCGCAGGCTCGCCGCGCGCCGCGCGTAGGCGGCCGCCACGAGCACGACCGCTCCGAGCTGAATCGGCTCCACGCTCCAGACGAGGGGTGTCGCAGCCGCGGCCAGGGCTCAGCTTTTCCTTCGCATTGCGAGCAGTTTCAGCAGGTCGGGCGAGGGTAGCCGACCCTCCGTTGGAGAAGCGTCACCGCCGGGGGGCCGCGTGAATCGCATACGAGTGCTGCCGCTTCTGCCCGTCGGTGCGCTCGCGCTCGCAGGCTGCGGCTCGAAGCAGGACACGCTGACGCCGCACGGCCCCGCCGCGAAGAGCGTGGCGAGCCTCTGGTGGTGGCTGCTCGGCGGCGCCGTCGTCGGCCTCGGCACGATCACGGCGCTCCTGATCCTCGCCTGGGCGCGCCGCGGGAGCATGGGCGAGGGACGGCAGCCGGGCGAGCGCGCCGGCTGGATCGTCGTCGTCACGCTGGGGATCGGCGTCATGGTCGCGGGCCTCGCCGCCCTGTTCGTCGTGGCCGACATCTTCGTCATCCGCGACACCGAGGCGCCGGCCGCGGGGAAGACGGCGCTCACGGTTCGCGCCGTCGGACATCAGTGGTTCTGGGAGTTCGACTACCCGGGCACGTCCGCGGTGACCGCCGACGAGATGCACATCCCGGCGCGGACGCCGGTGCTGCTGGTCGCGAAGACGGCCGACGTCATCCACAGCTTCTGGGTGCCCGAGCTGAACCGGAAGATCGACACGATCCCGGGACAGAGGAACGCGATCGAGCTGTACGCCGACAAGCCCGGCCGGTACCGCGGCTCGTGCAGCCAGTACTGCGGGCTCCAGCACGCGCACATGTCGATGTACCTCTTCGCCGACCCGCCCGCGAGGTACCGGGCGTGGCTCGCGGCCCAGTCGAGGCCGGCGCGGCCGCCGACGACGGCGCTCGCGCGCCGGGGCGAGCGCGTCTTCCTCCAGGGCGCCTGCGCGAGCTGCCACACGATCCGCGGCACGCCCGCGCACGGCTACGTCGGCCCCGACCTGACGCACCTCGCGTCGCGCACGTCCCTCGCCGGGCTCACCATCCCGAATCGCAAGGACTCCCTCGCCCGCTGGATCGTGGACTCGCAGCACATCAAGCCGGGGAACCAGATGCCGGACCTGAATCTGACCGGCCCGCAGCTGCAGTCACTCCTCGCCTACCTGGAGACGCTCCGCTGATGGCGACGCTCGAGCTGCCCGCCGAGCAGCGCGTCGACCGCCTCGAGCGGATGTGGCAGCCGCGGCCCGGCATCCTCGGCTGGCTCACCACGACCGACCACAAGCGCGTCGGCCTCCTCTACTTCTGGACGACGCTCGGGCTCTTCGGCGCCGGCGGCGTGGAGGCGCTGCTGATGCGCACGCAGCTGATCCACGCCAACAACGACGTCCTGACGCCGGGTCAGTACGACCAGGTTTTCACGATGCACGGGATCACGATGATCTTCTTCTTCATCATCCCGATGACGACGGGCGCGTTCGGCAACTACCTGATCCCGCTGATGATCGGCGCGCGCGACATGGCGTTCCCGCGCATGAACGCGCTCAGCTACTGGATCTTCCTCGCCTCGGGGATCTTCCTCTACGTCGGCTTTGCCACCGGCAACGGCCCGAACGCCGCCTGGTTCGGCTTCCCCCCGCTGTCGAGCCGGCCGTTCGACCCCAACCGCTCGATCGAGTTCTACACGCTCGCCCTGATCTTCAACGGCATCTCGTCGTCGCTCGCGTCGGCCAACTTCATCGTGACGATGTTCAAGATGCGCGCGCCCGGCATGTCGTTCAACCGGCTGCCGACGTTCTGCTACGCGTTCCTCGCGGCCTCGTTCGGCCTGCTGTTCGCGTTGCCCGCGCTCTCGGCGGACTGCATCTTCCTGTACCTCGACCGGATGGTCGGGACACACTTCTTCGACGTCGCGAGAGGCGGGTCGGTGCTGCTCTGGCAGCACCTCTTCTGGTTCTTCGGCCATCCCGAGGTGTACATCCTCATCGTGCCGGCGTTCGGGATCGCGACGGCGATCATCCCAGCCTTCACCCAGCGAAAGTTGGTCGCGTACCCGCTCGTCGCGGTCGCCGAGCTCCTCGTCGTCTTCATCGGCTTCGGCGTCTGGGCGCACCACATGTTCGTCGTCGGCCTGCCGACGATCACGATCGTCTTCTTCGCCGCCGCGACGGCGATGGTCGTCATCCCCTCGTCGATCCAGGTCTTCGCGTGGTGCATGTCGATGCTGACCGGGATGCCGCGGTTCAAGACCCCGCTGCTGTTCATCGCCGGGTTCATCTTCATGTTCGTGAACGGCGGCCTCACCGGGATCATGTTCGTCGCCGTTCCGTTCGACCAGCAGGTGCACGACACGTACTTCGTGATCGCGCACTTCCACTACATCATCTTCGGCGCGGCCGTCTTCCCGATCTTCGGCGGCATGTACTACTGGTTCCCTAAGGTCACCGGGAAGCTCTACTTCGAGAAGCCCGGGCAGATCAGCTTCTGGATCATCTTCGTCGGGACGAACCTCCTGTTCTTCCCGATGTACGTGGTGGGCCTGCTCGGGATGCCGCGGCAGGTCTACACGTATCCCGGGAACATGGGCTGGACCGCCTACAACCTGGCCGAGACCATGGGCGCGTACCTGACGGCACTGGGGATCGCCGTCCTGTTCGCGAACCTCGTGGTCAGCTACTTCAGGGGGCCGCCGTCGGGCCCCGACCCCTGGCTCGGGCCGACGCTCGAGTGGGCGACGAGCTCGCCGCCGCCGGAGTACAACTTCCCCGTCATCCCGACCGTCTCGAGCGCCTACGCGAACTGGGACGACGACGACCGCGAGCTCGACGCCCGCAAGCTCGCCGAGGGGGTGATGGTGCTCGAGCAGGGACACGAGCACCCGGTGAGCACGACCGTCGACGGCCTCTTCTCCGAGGTGGTCGAGCTGCCACACTCCTCGGCCTGGCCGCTGATCCTGACGGTGTGCCTGTCGGTCGTCTTCGTGATGCTCGTGATCGGCAAGTTCGGCGTGGCCGGGATCTTCGCCGTCCTCTGCCTGCTCTCGCTCCTGGGCTGGCACTCGAGAGAGCCGCAGGAGGCCTAGTGCTTCGGACGGGGCACTGATGGGCGACTACGTCTTCGGCGGCCGCCGCGAGCCCGAGGCGCCGCGCACGACCGAGGCCCGCGGGCCCGAGGAGGTGGCGCGCGCCGCCGCCCGCCGGCTCGGGCTGCCGTCGTCGTGGTGGGCGATCGCCATGCTCGTCGCCACCGAGGGGACGCTGATGGGCTGCTTCGTCGCGACGTACTACTACCTCCGGATCCGGGCGCCGGAGTGGCCGCCGCCGGGCATCCCCGAGCCCCGCGTCGTCGTGCCGCTCGTGCTCGCCGCGGTGCTCGCGGCGACGAGCGTGCCGATGCAGCTCGCCTCGGTGGCCGCGCGCGCGGGCCGGCTTGCCGCCGCGCGCCGGTTCGTGCTCGCGGCGCTCCTCGTGCAGGCCGGGTACTTCGCCTACGAGATGGTCGACTTCCACGACCAGCTGCAGCAGTTCCAGCCCTCGACCGACGCGTACGGCTCGATCTACTACACCCTGCTCGGCGCCGACCACGCGCACGTGTTCGTCGGCCTGCTCCTCGACGTGTGGCTGCTGGCGAAGCTCGTGCGGGGGCTGACGACGTACCGGCTCAACGCGACCGTGGCCGTCACCTGGTACTGGCACTTCGTGAACGTCCTGACGCTCGTCGTGATCGGCACCCTCACCTCGGCCGCCGTCATATGAGCCGCATCCAGAAGCTCGCGGTGCTGCAGTGGGTCGGGATCTTCGTCGCGCCGCTCGCCTGGGTCGGCCAGCACATGGTGGGCCAGGCGATCGCGCAGGTGAGCTGCAGCGTGGCGAATGCGCGCTGGGGCGTCTCGAACGACGCCTGGCAGATCGGCCTGCTCGTCGGCGCGTGCCTGCTGATCCTCGCCTCCGAGGGGGCCGCGATCGCCGTCTACCGCGGCACGCGGGAAGGGGACTACCAGAGCCCGCCGCCGGTCGGCCGGCTGCAGCTCTTCGCCGTCGCCGCGATGACGACGAACTTCCTCCTCTTCGTCATCGTCCTGCTCGACGGGATCGCGGGCGTCGTCGACCCGGCGTGCAGGCAGTCGTGACTGCCGAGTCGCGGTGACGGCCGCCCGCCGCACCCTGCCGGTGCTCGCGCTCGCGCTCGCCGCGGCGGTGCCGGCGGCTGCCGCGGCGCTGCCGCGCGGCCTCGTCGGCCAGGGGGAAGGGCTGTACGGCCAGTACTGCGTGGCGTGCCACGGCGCGAACGGCGCCGGCGTGCTGCGCTCCCGGCCGATCGGGGGCTCGTCGCAGCGCGTCCAGCAGGTCCAGCCCGGCGCAGGGCCGGCACTGCAGGGGGTCGGGGCGCTCGCCGCCGACTTCTACCTCCGCACGGGCTACATGCCGCTGCACGCCCTGACGCTCCAGCCGCGCCGCGCGCGCGTGCTCTTCTCCGAGCGCGAGCTGCGCGCGCTCGTCGCCTACGTCGCCTCGCTCGGCAAGGGCCCGCCGATCCCGCACCCCGACCCGGCCAGGGGCAGCGTCTCGCACGGGCTGCACCTCTTCACGGAGCACTGCGCGGGCTGCCACCAGGTCGTCGCCGTGGGCGGCTACGTCACCGGCGCGGTGCCGCCGGCGCTCGGCGACGACCCGCCGGTGCAGATCGCCGAGGCGGTGCGGATCGGGCCGTACGTGATGCCGAAGTTCTCGAAGAAGGCGATCAGCGACGCGGAGCTGAGCTCGATCGTGGCCTACGTCCAGTACGCCAAGCATCCCGACGACCGCGGCGGGTGGGCGATCGGGCATCTGGGGCCGATTCCGGAGGGCCTGGTGACGTGGTTCCTCGCGGGGACGGTGCTCGTGCTGCTCTGCATGGCGCTCGGGAAGAGGCTGCAGCGTGGGTAGGGCACGCGACCTGCTCGTCTCCGGAGTCGTGCTGCTGCTCGGCCGCGGCCGCCGCGGGCCTGGCAAGGACGCGCGGCGCGTCCTGCCGAGGCTGCCGCCGAATCCCGGCGCCGAGGCGCTGGCCATCGCCCTCCTCTTCCTGGGGGCGCTGTTCGGCGTCGCGTTCATCGTCGTCTACGCGATCGACTCGCTCCCCCGGCACACGCAGCTGCTGGGCCTGTCGCTCGGGCTCTGCCTGCTCTCGATCTCGGCGTCGATGACCATCGTCGCCAAGAAGCTGATCGTGACCGAGGAGCTCGTCGAGCCGTACACGCCGGAGGAGCACCCGCACGAGCAGGAGCTGATCGCGCAGGTGATCGAGGAGTCGGGCGACCGCCTGACGCGCAAGCGCCTGTTCAAGCTCGGCCTCGGCGCGGCCGGCGGCACGCTCGGGCTCGCAGTGCTGACGCCGGCGCTGTCGTTCGGACCGCTCTTCCGGGTGAAGTACCTCCTCGGGACGCCGTGGCGGAAGGGCCGGCGGCTCGTCGACGAGGCCGGCCGGCCGTACCGGGCGAGCGACATCGAGCAGCTCGACTTCTACACCGCCTTCCCCGAAGGCACGAGCCCCGAGGCACGGGAGGAGCTCGGGGCGGCGGTCGTGCTCGTCCGCCTGCCGCCCGGCCAGCTCACGCTGCCGCGCGAGCTGCGGGGCTTCGACGCCGGCGGCATCGTGGCGTACTCGAAGATCTGCACCCACGCGGGCTGTGCGATCTCGATGTACCGCGCGCCGCTCTTCCAGCCGACCGAGCCGCGGCCGGCGCTGGTCTGCCCGTGCCACTACTCGACCTTCAACCCGGCCGACGGCGGGAACGTCACGTTCGGCCCGGCGGGGCGCCGGCTGCCGATGCTGCCGTTGTACGTCGACCTGAAGGGCCACCTCCGCGCGAAGGGCAACT
>JBBWZD010000001.1:0-2948 GCA_039648875.1 Actinomycetota bacterium | reverse complement strand
GGCGAACGTCGGCGAGATCTTTCTCGCGAAGGACACGTTCCACGCCGGCGACTTCGGCTACGGCCTGCTCTTCAGCTCCCTCGGCGGGGGCCTCGTCATCGGGAGCTTCGCCGTCGGCTTCCTCGTCGGCCGGAAGCGGTTGGCGGCGCTCTACTGGGGCGCGATCTCGCTGATGGCGGTGGGCTTCGCGGGCGCGGCGGCGTCGCCGGACATCTGGGTCGCCGCCGTCTTCGGCGTCGTCGGCGGGATCGGAAACGGCGGCGCGATCGTCTGCAACAGCCTGCTCGTCCAGCGCGGCGCGCCCGACGAGCTCCGCGGCCGCGCGTTCACCGTGATCATGAGCGCGAACTACGTCGTGCTCGGCGGCGGGATGGTCGCTGCCGGGTTCGTGAACAACGCCTTCGGCGCCCGCTGGGCCTGGGGGAGCGCAGCGGTGCTCGCCGCGGCAGCAGCGGCCGCCGCGTGGGCCCTCGCGGGCCGCGTCGCCGAGGCGCGCCGTGCCGAGGAGCCGCCGGAGCCCCTACTGGAGCCGGTCGATCCCGTGGTGCACGGCCAGCGCACGGCGTAGCGCGTAGCCTTCTCCCTCGTGGCCCGGCGCGGCGCATGGACCCGCGAGACGCTCGCGGCAGCCGTCCGCGGCGGCGACCGGCGCGCGCTCGCGCGCACGATCACGCTGGTCGAGAACTCGGACCCGCTCGCGTACGACCTCGTCGCGGAGCTGTATCCCGAGACCGGCCACGCGTACGCGATCGGGGTCACCGGCCCGCCGGGCGTCGGGAAGTCCACGCTGATCAGCTCGCTCGTCCGCCACGTGCGCGGCGGAGGCAGCACCGTCGGCGTCGTCTCCGTCGATCCGTCGAGCCCGTTCTCGAAGGGCGCGCTCCTCGGCGACCGGATCCGCCTCGCCGACCACTTCCTCGACCCGGGCGTCTTCATCCGCTCGATGGGCACGCGCGGCCATCTCGGCGGCCTGGCCGAGGCGACGCTGCAGGCGCTGCTCGTGCTCGACGCGGCGGGAAAGGACATCGTCTTCCTCGAGACGGTCGGCACCGGCCAGAGCGAGATCGAGATCATCGGCATCGCGGACACCGTGCTGCTCGTGCTGATGCCGGGCTCCGGCGACTCGGTGCAGGCGCTGAAGGCGGGCATCATGGAGATCCCCGACGTGATCGCGGTCAACAAGATGGACCATCCGGCGGCGAAGACGATGCTGAGCGAGGTGCGCTCGATCCTCTCGCTCGACCGCGACCGGGAGTGGCGCCCGCCGGTGGTCCTCACCGACGCGACCCGCGGCGAGAACGTGCCGGAGCTCTGGGAGAAGCTCCTGGCCCACCGTGCGTACCTCGAGGACTCGGGGCGGCTCGAGGAGCGGCGACGGCGCAACCTCGGGCGCGAGGTCTTCTCCGTCGCGTCGGGCCGTGCGAAGCAGCACCTCGAGCTCGCGGTCGCCGACGACCCGGAGCTGCGACGGCTGCTCGACGAGGTGCAGCAGCGCCGGCTCGATCCCCTGAGCGCGGTGCGGGAGATACTGGACAAGGTGTTCCGGATTGGCGACGACGGCGACGGCACCCGGCCTACCTGAGATCGAGCGGGCACGCGCGCGGCTCGACGGGGTCGCGCGCGTGACGCCGGTCTACCGCTCCGAGACGCTCTCGCGGCTCGTCGGCCGCGAGGTCCGGCTCAAGGCGGAGAACCTCCAGCGCACCGGCTCGTTCAAGGTGCGCGGCGCCTACAACCGCCTCGCCACCCTGACCGCTGTGGAGCGCGCGGCGGGCGTCGTCGCCGCAAGCGCCGGCAACCACGGCCAGGCCGTCGCGTGGGCCGCACGCGAGGTCGGCGCGCGCGCGCGCATCTTCATGCCGCAGGACGCGCCGATGGCGAAGGTGGATGCGACCCGGCACTACGGGGCCGAGGTCGCCCTGGCGGGGCCGGGGATCGAGGAGGCGCTCGAGGCTGCGAACGCAGACGTCGCAGCGGGCGGCGCGACGTTCGTCCATCCCTTCGAGGACACGCGCGTGATCGCCGGGCAGGGGACGATCGGCCTCGAGCTGGCCGAGCAGGTGGAGGACGTCGAGACGGTGATCGTCCCGGTGGGCGGCGGCGGCCTCGCGTCCGGGATCGCGCTCGCGCTGCGCGCGGTGAGGCCGGGACTGCGCATCGTCGGCGTCCAGGCCGCGGGCACGCTGCCCGGCGGCCCCGGCTTCACGATCGCCGACGGGATCGCCGTGAAGACGCCCGGCGAGCTGACGTCCGGCATCCTCGACCGCGTGCTCGACGAGCTCGTGTCGGTGACGGACGAGGAGATCAGCGAAGCGATCGTCCTCCTGCTCGAGCGCACGAAGCTCGTCGTCGAGGGCGCCGGGGCGGTGGGGGTCGCCGCGCTGCTCGCGGGGAAGGTCGCCGGCGCCGGCGCCGCGGTGCCGGTTCTCTCGGGCGGCAACATCGACGCCACGCTGCTCATCTCGGTGATGCGCCACGGCCTTTCGGTGGCGCACCGCTACCTCGTGGTGCGCACGCGCGTGCCCGACCGGCCCGGCGAGCTGGCGAAGCTGCTGGCGCTGCTCGCCGACGAGCGCGTCAACGTCGTCGAGGTTGAGCACCAGCGCGAGACCGCCGACCTGCCGGTCGGCGAGACGGGCGTCGAGTTGACCCTGCTGACGCGCGACCGAGCGCACTGCGACGAGATCCTCGCGACGCTCGAACGCTGGGGCTACGCAGCCGACGAGATCGCGTAACCTGGAGGAGTCCGGGCGCCCGCCGCGTCACCGGCTGACGACCGCCCTAGACTCGCGTCATGCGGAACTGCCCCGTCTGCGCGTCAGGGAACGGCGACGCCGCGAAGTTCTGCTCCGAGTGCGGCGCAGCTCTCGGCGCGCCCGGCGAGCGCCGTGAGGAGCGCAAGGTCGTCACCGTGCTGTTCGCCGACCTCGTCGGCTTCACCGCGCGGG
>JBBWZD010000187.1:0-5956 GCA_039648875.1 Actinomycetota bacterium | reverse complement strand
GGAGCGCGCGGTAGAGCTCGAGCGCCGAGGCCGAGGTCGGCCGCTCGGCCCGCTGCGAGATCACCACCTGGAAGACGTCGCCCTCGCGGATGTGCTCCTTCGCCCGCTCGACGCGCCGCAGGTGCTCGGCCCGCTCGGGGAAGCGCCGCAGCGACCCTCGCGCGCCGGTGCCGCGCGGCAGCTCCGGCTGCGGCGCGGCGAGGGCGCGGGCGACCTCGTCAGCCGCGCCCCTGAGCACCTGCGCGACGCCGAGCGCGTGGTCGAAGCGGACGAGCACCTCGGGGACGACGAAGCAGCTCTCCGGCAGGCCGGCCCCGGCCCCGGCCGCGGGCAGCGGCACGGTCGGCTCGAGCTCGGCGACGACGTCGTAGCCGAGATAGCCGACGACGGGCTCCCCGAGCGCCTCCGCGGCCGCGAAGTCGACGAGACGCGAGCCGCAGCCGACGAAGGAGTAGCGGCCGAGCCGGCCGCGCTCGACCGACTCGAGCAGGAACGCGCCGCGGGTGCCCCGGCGCTCGCGCAGGCGGAGGTACACGCCGAGCGGCGTCAGGAGGTCGGTGGGGATGTCGGCGGTCACGGTCACGGCAGGGAAAGAGGCTCCCGGCGGAGCAGAGTCGAGCGGTGCGGGCTGTCTGCGCGTCTACCTCAGCGCAGGCTCCCGCCCCGCCCTGAGCGCCAGGACCACCAGGTGCGGGAGGCGGGAGACATCGCGCCCAGGGTACGGGGAGGCTCGCTGGGCGTCAACGCTCGGTGGATAGAGTCCGCGCCCGTGCCGATCCCGGAGACGCTCTCCCGCCTGCTCACCGCGCCCGGACCGTCCGGGCAGGAGTCTCTGGCAGCGGAGGCCTGGCGCGCGGCGGCCTCCTCGTTCGGCGAGGTCTCGAGCAACGTCCTCGGCTCCTCGTGGGTGCGCGTGCCCGGAACCGCCGGCGGGCCGTTGCTCGCGATCGTCGGCCACATCGACGAGATCGCGGTCGTCGCAACGCACGCGGGCGACGACGGGCTGATCGCCCTGCGCGCGCTGGGCGGCTTCGACCCGCACGTGCTGCTGGGGCAGCGGGTGGAGGTGCTGACGCAGTCGGGCCGGCTCCCCGGCGTCGTCGGCTCCCGGCGGCAGCGGCGGAAGCCGGGCGAGGAGCGAAAGCCGCTTGCGATCGAGGATCTCTACCTGGACGTCGGGGCGCGCGACGGGGAGGAGGCCCGCTCGCTCCTCCGGCCGGGCGACGCGGCGGTCGCGGCGGGGGAGCCGCTCGAGCTGCGCAACGGCCGCGTCGCGGCACGCTCGCTCGACAACCGGATCGGGTGCTACGCCGCGCTGGAGGCCGCCCGACGCCTCGCGGCCGAAGGCGCCGCCCCCGGCGACGTCGCGGCCCTCGCCGTCGTCCAGGAGGAGGTCGGAGACTTCGCCGGCGCGCGGACGGCGGCGTTCGGGCTTGAGCCTGCCGTCGCGATCGCCGTCGACGTCACCCACGCCACCGACGTCCGCGGCGGCGACCCGGAGGAGGACGGCGAGCACAAGCTCGGCAGCGGCGCGGTGATCATGCGCGGCCCCACGATCCACCCCGCGGTCTTCGACCTCCTCCACGAGACGGCGCGGGCCGAGCAGATCCCCTTCAGCGTCGAGGTCTCGCGCGGCCGCACGAACACCGACGCCGACGCCGTCCATCTCAGCCGGCAGGGCGTGGCCACGGGGCTGCTCTCGATTCCGCTCCGCTACATGCACACGCCGGTCGAGACCGTCGACCTCGACGACGTCGAGGCGGTCGTCCGGCTGCTCGTGGCCTTCGCCCGACGGCTCGGGCCCGGCACGACCTTCGGCCGCTAGTCTCGCCGGGTGAGCCGCACGGTCATCGTCTCGGCCGTCCGCACCCCCTTCGGGCGGCTCGGCGGCGGCCTGAAGAACCGCCGCGCGACGGAGCTCGGCGCGACGGCGATCCGCGCGGCGCTCGAGCGCGTCGGCCTCGAAGGCGGCGAGGTGCAGTACGTGATCATGGGGCAGGTGCTCCAGGGCGGCGCCGGGCAGGCGCCCGCGCGCCAGGCCGCCGTGGGCGCGGGGCTGCCCGTCGAGGTTCCCGCGGACACGATCAACAAGGTCTGCGCCTCCTCGATCCGCGCCGTCGAGATCGCCGACTCGATGATCCGCGCCGGCGACGTCGAGCTCGTCGTGACCGGCGGCATGGAGTCCATGTCGAACGCGCCGTACATCCTCGAGAAGGCGCGCTTCGGCTACCGCCTCGGCGACGGAACGCTGATCGACCTGATGACCCACGACGGGCTCACGTCGACCTTCGACCAGCGGCACATGGTGCAGCAGGCCTCCTTCGTCGCACGCGAGCTCGGTATCGCCCGCGAGGACCAGGACCGCTGGGCGCTCCGCTCGCACGAGCGCGCCGCGGCTGCCCAGGACGCAGGCCGGTTCGACGACGAGCTGGTGCCGGTCGGCGAGGCGAAGGCCGACGAGTCCATTCGCCGCGACACCTCGTACGAGCGGCTCTCCGCGCTCAAGCCGGTGTTCGATCCGGAGGGGACGACGACGGCCGGGAACGCCCCGGGCGTCAACGACGGCGCCTCCTGCGTGGTCGTGTGCTCCGAGGAGTTCGCCCGGCGCCGCGGCCTCGAGCCGCTGGCGACGGTGCTGTCGCAGGGCTACGTCGCGGACGACTTCGCGTACCTCGCGCGCACGCCCGCTCGGGCCGGTGCGATCGCGCTCGAGAAGGCCGGGAAGACGATCGGCGACGTGCGGCGCGTCGAGCTGAACGAGGCCTTCTCCTCCGTCGCGCTCAACTCCACGGCGATGCTCGGCGCAGACCCGGAGATCGTGAACGTGAACGGCGGCGCGGTGGCGCTCGGGCACCCGATCGGCGCGAGCGGCGGCCGCATCCTGGCGACGATGGTGCACGAGCTCCGCCGCGAAGGCGGCGGCCTCGGCCTCGCCGCCATCTGCTCCGGCGGCGGCCAGGGCGATGCCCTGCTGCTCGAAGTCTGAGCCGGCGCCGGACGGACCTCCCGGGCCCTCGGCCGCGTACTCCTCGCGTCACCGTCGAAGCAAGTAACAGACTTTTACAAGACCCGCGGCCTCGGCATTCCCGGGGCCTCTCGAGCAAGTAACAGGCTGTTACGAGCAAAGGAGGAGCGATGTCGCGCCCGGTCTGCCTCTGCCTCGCCGTCCTGTTCCTGCTCGCGCTGGCGCCGGCTGCGGCGGCCGACGGGCCGATGCCCTACGCGCTGCAAGGCGGTCGCGGTGTGCTCGCCCCCGACGGCGGCACCCGCTACGTCGCCCTGGGGATGCGGACGCAGGCGAGCACCGTGCTCGAGGCCGTGCGGACAGAGGACGGGGCGACCGGGGGGTACACGGATCTGCGCGGCTCGTGGGGCGTCCCGGTGCTCGCCGGGCAGGAGGGAGAGGGCGTCTCCGCCGACGGGCGCACGCTCGTCCTCGGCGACACGACCGCGCGCGCCCCTCGCACGAGCAGCAGCTTCGTCGTCCTCGACACCCGCACCTTCGCGGCTCGCCGCACGATCGAGCTGAAGGGCGACTTCGCGTTCGACGCGCTCTCGCCGCACGCGCGCCGGCTCTACCTGATCCAGCACGTGCCCGGGAACGACCTCTCGCGCTACGTCGTCCGCGGGTACGACCTCCGCGCCGGCCGGCTCCTGCCCGGGCGGATCGCCGATCGGACGCAGAAGAGCTGGGTGATGGCCGGCTACCCCGTCAACCGGGCCACGAGCCGCGACGGCCGGTGGGTCTACACCCTCTACGCGAGCTCCGGCAACGGCTATCCGTTCGTGCACGCGCTCGACACGCTCCGCGGCGTCGCGCACTGCGTCGGCGTGCCGTGGAGTGGGAGCGGCTCCGCGCCCTGGAACATGCGGCTGACGCTGGGCGACGGCGGGCACAGCCTCGCCGTCCACTGGCTCAGCGGCCGGCCGTACGTCGCGATCGACACGGTGAGCTGGCGCGTCACGCACGTGCACCATGTCTTCCCGTGGCTTTGGCCGGGAGCCGCCGCGGGAGCGGTCGGACTCGCGGCCGCGGCGCTGCTGCTCGTGCGCAGGCGCCGCCGCCGCGCGCTCGAGGAGGAGCTCGCCGAGCTGCTGCGAGAGCAGGAGACGCCCGCGGGTGCTACTGCTGCGGCCGCGCCGCCGCGCCGAGGAAGTCGAGCAGGAGCTGGACGAGCCGGTCGGGCTCCCGGAGCGTGAGGTAGTGGTCCGAGTCGACCTCGACGAGCCGCGCCCGGCACCCGGCGCGCCACCGTCTCCCCGGCGGCGCGCAGCTCGGGCGGATCATGCCGCGCGAGCACCACCAGCGTCGGCACGGCCACCTCCCCGAGCCGCTCGTGCGCATCGGGTCGCGGCAGCGGGCGAGCGCCTGCCGGTAGGCCTCGCGCCTCGGCCGTCGCCCGCCACAGCTCGCGGAACGTCTCGTCGGCGCCGAGGGGCGCCCAGACGGCGAAGTCGATCTCCATCGCCGTCTCGTGGTCGCCGCGCTCGAGCGCCGCGTCGAGCGCCGCGTCCTGCTCCGGGCTGTAGGGGTCCACCGCCATCCCGCTGACGCCGCCGGCGACGTGGCCCAGCGCCCACACGCGCTCCGGGTGTGCGAGTGCCACGTCCAGGGCGAGCGCGCCGCCGAGGGACAGGCCGACGAGCGCCGCCCGCTCCACCTCGAGCGCGTCCAGGAGCCCGACGAGGTCCTCGATCGACGAGAACCCCTCGCCGGGCCCCGACGAGCGTCCCCAGAAACGGAGGTCGTAGCGGATGCAGCGGAACCGTGCTGCGAGCGCGCGCGCCTCCGGCTCCCAGAGGCGGGAGTCCCCGAGGCCGCCGTGTACGAGCACGACCGCAGGCCCATCGCCCTCCTCCTCGACCCACAGTCGCGCCCCGTTGACTTCGAGGTGCGGCACGGGGCGAAGATATAGCCTCCGAGGGGCCGTGAAGTTGGAGCAGGTTTTGGTGGTCGGTGCCGGGCAGATGGGAGGCGGGATCGCGCAGGTGGTCGCCGCCTCCGGCCGCCGCGTCGCCCTACACGATGCCGCTCCCGGCGCCGTCGAGCGCGGCCTCGAGGGCATGCGGAAGAGCCTCTCGAGGCTGGCGGAGAAGGGCGGCCCCGACCCCGACGAGGTGCTCGGCCGTGTCGAGCCGGTGGACGACCTCGTGCCGGCCGACCTGCTGATCGAGGCGGTGGTCGAGGACGCGGCGGTGAAGGAGGAGATCTTCAGGCGCGCCGACGCCGTGCTCCCGCCTGCGGCGATCCTCGCCTCCAACACCTCCTCGATCCCCATCACCTCGCTCGCCGCCGTCACGTCCCGGCCCGACCGGGTGATCGGGATGCACTTCTTCAATCCGGTGCCCGTGCTGAAGCTCGTGGAGGTGATCCGCGGCCTCGAGACCTCCGACGAGACGGCAGGCGCGATCGTCGAGCTGGCCGAAGATCTCGGCAAGACGCCGGCGGAGGCGCGCGACCTGCCCGGCTTCGTCTCGAACCGGATCCTGATGCCGTTCATCAACGAGGCGGCGTACGCGCTCCTGGAGGGGGTGGCGGAGCCGGAGGCGATCGACACGATCGCGACCCTCGGCTTCGCGCACCCGCTGGGGCCTCTCGCGCTCGCCGACCTGATCGGCCTGGACACCTGCGTCGCGATCATGGAGGTGCTGCGGGACGGGCTGGGCGACCCGAAGTACGCGCCGTGCCCGCTGCTACGGCAGTACGTCCAGGCCGGCCGGCTGGGGCGGAAGACCGGGCGTGGGTTCTACCGGTACTAGGGCTCAAGCCGTGGCAGCTCGCTGCCGATTCGCACGCTGAGGTGCCGATCGGCCGCGGTCAGCTGAGGATCCTGCTCGTCGACGACGAGCCGGCGCTGCGCGAGCTGCTCCGCGCGACCTTCGAGGGCGCGGACGTGGCGGTCGAGGAGGCGGGCTCGGCGCTCGAGGCCGAGGCGCGCATCGCGCGCCGCCGTCC
>JBBWZD010000179.1:0-43247 GCA_039648875.1 Actinomycetota bacterium | reverse complement strand
CCTAGTCGGCCGCTAGGATCCGGGCCGTGCAGGAGTCGTCGCTCACCGCGCAGCGGGTCGAGGACCAGCTCGAGCAGCACCGGGCCGAGCTGAAGGCCTACTGCTACCGGATGCTCGGCTCTCCCTTCGAGGCCGAAGACGCCGTGCAGGAGGCCTTCATCCGCGCCTGGCGGGGGTACGACCGCTTCGAGGGCCGCGCGGCGCTGCGCTCGTGGCTCTATCGCATCGCGACGAACGTGTGCCTCGACATGCTCGACGGGCGCGAGCGACGCGCGCGGCCCATGGACCTCGGTCCCGCGCAGGCTCCTCTCGCCGAGAACCTGCGCATGCTGCCGGAGACGACCTGGATCCAGCCGCTGCCGCAGGATCCGGCCGAGGTCGCGCTCGACCGCGAGACGATCCGCCTGGCGTTCGTCGCCGCCCTCCAGCACCTGCCGCCGCGCCAGCGCGCGGTCCTGATCCTGTGCGAGGTCCTGCGCTGGAAGGCGTCGGAGGTAGCCGAGCTGCTCGACACGAGCGTCGCCTCGGTGAACAGCGCGCTCCAGCGGGCCCGAGCCACGCTCGAGGCGGCCGAGGTGAGCGCGGCGGAGACGTCTCCCGGGCTCGACGAGGAGGCCTCCGCGTTGCTCGACCGCTACGTCGAGGCGTTCGAGAGCTACGACATGGAAGCCCTCACGTCGCTGATCCGGGAGGACGCGACGCAGTCGATGCCGCCGTACGACCTGTGGGTCGGCGGTCGCGACGACATCCTGCGGTTCTTCGTCGGCCCCGGCGCGGGCTGCCGCGGCTCGCGGTTGATCCCGACGCTGGCCGCGAACGGCTCGCCGGCCTTCGGTCAGTACAAGCCGAGCGAGACGGGCGGGGGCTACGAGCCGTGGGCGCTGCAGGTGGTCGAGCTCGCTCGGGACGGCGTCGCCGAGCTGACCTTCTTCCTCGACACCGAGACGCTGTTCCCGCTCTTCGGGCTCCCCGCGCGCCTGGACTCGTAGAGCCGCTCACTCCGGCAGCACGTCGGTCAGGCCCATGAAGCCGACCAGCGCGAGCAGCTCGCGCGAGGCGTGACGCAGCCGCACGAGGCAGCCGTGCCGGTGGGCTGCGAGCTGGAGACGGGCGAGCGCGTCGACGGTCACCGCATCCGGCTCGACGCCGCTCACGTCGCACAGCGCCGTGGCGGCGCGGCTCTCTTCCAGCAGCGCGCAGACACGGTCGCAGAGCCCCGGCAGGTCGGCGCGGCCGATCGGGCCGCGGATCTCGAAGGTGACCGACTGCGGTGCGGAGGCGGCCATCGGGAGAAAGACCGGTCTGTTGGCCGAAACTCATCGACACCGCGGTGGGGGGTCCGTTCTCTACTCCGGCGTCCGCGCGACCGCGCGCCGCAGCACGCTCGAGAAGCCGGTGTCGAAGTCGGCGCGCGCCTCGGACGGCAGCGCGTCCCGCTGCCGCGCCCAGGCGAAGGCGTGCGCGAAGGTGCCGACGCGAAAGCCGAGAGCGAACGCCGCGGCCCCGGCCGCACCCCATGGCTCCAGATAGGCGTCGCGGAGCCGTCCGAGCCACGGGTCGTCGGGCGAGAGCTCGTTGATCCGCTCGAGGAAGCGGAACGTCACGACGAGCGACGCGAAGGGATGCCCGATCGACGCGTCGCCCCAGTCGAGCACCCGCAGCCGCTCGCCGTGCACATAGACGTTCGCGTGGTGGAGGTCGTCGTGCTGGACCGTCTCCGGCAGGTCGTGTGCGGCGAGCTCGCTGCACAGCTCCGCGAAGGGCGGCGCGAACGCGCGTAGCCGGCGGATCTCCTCCGGCTCGAGCGGCAGCTCCCGTCGTAGGAGCTCGTCGTAGCGCGTCGGCAGCAGCGCGAGCCGCAGATCGGGCACGCCGTGTGCCAGGTGTTCGCGCGCGTGCGATGCCTCGCCCCGCTGGAGCTCCGCGTAGAGCGGGAGCACGGCCAGCCACATCTCGGGCGGGTTGCCGAGCTGGCGGAGCGGGACGCCCGCGTCGGCGAGCAACAGCCACCCTCGCTCCTCGTCGTGGCCGAGCACCTCGGCGACGCGGCCGGGCCAGCGGGCCGATAGTTGCGCCGTGAGCCGTGGCTCGAACGCCTGCACCGGCGCGCACGCCTTGAACCACGCCACTTCGTCGGCGAGCGGCACGCGGAGCACCGTCGACCAGGGTCGCTCGTGCGCCGTCTCGATCGCGCCGGTCGGATCGACGCGCCCGCGGATCCATTCCTCGGCGGCCGCGCGGTCCGTCTGCGTCAGCCGGTCCCGCCCCCGAGCAGGCGCGCCGACGCGAGCGCGAGCACCCGTGCGATCGCGAGGGCGCAGTCGGGCCCGTCCTGCTCGAACTGCTTCGCCCCCTCGTCCGTGTGGAACGCCCAGCCGCCGGGGCGGCCGATGCCGATCAGCGCCGCGGGCACGCGCTGCGAGACGTTGCCGAAGTCCGTCCCGAAGGGGAGCGGCTCGGGGTCTTCGACGAAGTCGCCGCCGAGCGCGAGCACCGCCTCCTTCACCGCCGCCGTGACCCGCTCGTCCGGCCGCAGTCCGCAGACGACCGGATCGCTCGTCCAGGCGGCGTCGGGAAGGGCGGCGCGAATCGGTCTCGCGAGCTCGTCGAGGGCACTCTCCTCGTCGGAGCGGAGCAGCACGTGGATGGTCGCGGTGAGGCCGCCACCGTCCTCGACGTCTCCGTCGAGGTCGACGTGCTCGACGATCGCGTCGGCCGGCGGGAGCTGCGCGGCCGCCGCGATCGCTGCGGCCACCGCCTCGGTCGGCGCCTCGCGCTCGCCGGCCAGGGAGCGCGTCCCGGTGACCGTGGCGCGGTCGCGGCGCATCCAGCGCGAGCGGAGGAAGACCGTGTCCACGAACTCCGGATGCGCGTAGAGCGCCGCGTCGATGCCGTCCCACAGGCCGGCCGCCGCCGTCAACGCCTTGCCGCCGCCGCGCTCGACCGTGAGCGGCGCCGGGATCTCGTCCGCCGGGCAGCCGATGACGACGACCTCGCCCGGTAGCTCCTCGCGCACGTCCGCCAGGGCGAGGACGGCCGCGAGCACCCCCGCCGGGATCGCGTCGTGGCCGCACGAGTGCACGGGCTCGATCCTCCCGTCCGGCCGGAAGACGGGCACCGCGTCGTACAACGCCACCAGGCCGACGGAGGCGCCGGGATGGGCGCCGGTGAGCGTGGCGCGGAAGGCCGTGTCCATCCCGGCGACGCCTCGCTCGACCCGGAGCCCCGCCTGCTCGAAGGCGTCGCAGAGATGGCGGGCGCACTCCCGCTCCTCGTGCGAGAGCTCCGGGTGCTCGTGGACGAAGCGATGCGTCGCGAGCGCCGCCTCGCGCTTCGACTCGACGGCCGCGAGGATCCGCTCGTCGTTCACGGTGCCGCGCCTTCCCGCCGTCCGCGCTGCAGGAGCGCGCGCCGGAGCGCCGCGAGCAGCAGCCGCAGGCCGCCGACCGGCTCGAGGCGCGCCGGAGACGCCGCCGCAGGCGCTGCCGGGTCGGCGAGCTTGCCGGCGATGCAGTCGGCGAACTGCCCGGTCAGCCTCGACGCGACGTCCGCCACGACGCCGCGGCCGTACTGGGCGACGGCGCCGCGCAGCGTCAGGTCGGTCACCAGGTCGACGCGGGTGCCGCCGTTCGCGGCCGTGAGCGCGGACTCGATCGTCGCCTGCGCGCTGCCCCGGCCCTTCGACTCGCGTGCGTCGACGCGCAGCACGACGCGGCCGGCAGCCTCGTCGCGTTGCTCGCGCACGACGTCGGCGAGGAACTGCAGGGCGATCGGCCCGAGCCTCACGTGCAGCTTCGCCTGCCAGGCGTCGTCGGCGACGGTCTCCACGAGCTCCGCGCCGGGCATGCAGGGAACGACGCTCGGCACGTCGTTCAGCAGGCGCCACGACTGCTCCACCGAGGCCGGAACTTCGAAGCTGTTCTCGAGCCGCATCAGGAGGTCACCACCGTCGTCTGGTCCCAGCCCGCGTCGTCGTGGCGGCACGGGATCTTCGGGTCGTCGTGGCTCGTGACGAGCGCGCCGTGCTTCAGCAGCACGCAGTACCCCTCGATGTGCGGGTCGATGCCGAAGTTGACGTTGCAGCGCGTGATCGGGACGCCCGAGTACGTCCTCCCGACGCCGACGCAGGCGACCCAGCGGTAGTCGAGGTGCTTCGCGTTCAGGCGCTGGGTCATCAGCTTCCGCGCGAGGGCCGGCGGAGCCTCGCCGAGCTTCCCAGAGCTGCCGCCGCAGCCGCCGGCGAGGAGCAGCAGGACGGCGGCGGCGCCCGTGGCGAGCATCCTCACGGCGTGAGCACCACCTTCGTCGCCTCGCGGGAGTCGAACAGCCGGTAGGCCTCGGCGGCATCCTCGAGCGGCAGGCGGTGCGTGACGATCGCCGTCGGGTCGAGCTCGCCGCTTTCGAGCCGCGAGAGCAGCAGCTCGCCGTCGGCGGTGGGGTCGCCGATCGAGAAGCGCAGCGTCAGCTCGCGCTCGAACATCAGTGCGTTGTCGAGCGGGTAGTCCGGCTCGAAGTGCGCGCCGACGACGGAGACGACGCCGCGGCCGCGCGCCAGCCGCAGCGACGCGTCGAGCCCGGCCGGCGAGCCTGCGGCCTCGACCACCACGTCCGCGCCCAGCCCGCCGGTCGCCTCCGCGACGACGAGGGCCGCCTCCTCCGGCGCGACCGCCTCCGCTCCGAGCCGCGCTGCGAGCTCGCGCCGTGCCGGCACCCCGTCCACCGCGATCACCCGCGCCGCGACGCCGGCGGCGCAGAGCACCGCCATCAGCCCGACTGGGCCGCAGCCGACGACCACGACCGTGTCGCCTGCCGACACGCCGCCCCGCACCACCGCCGCGTGGCCGGTCGGCAGGATGTCCGCGAGGAACACGGCCGCCTCGTCGCTCACCTCGACCGGGAGCGGGCGGAGCGCGCGATCCGCCTGCGGCACGCGGACCAGCTCGGCCTGCCCGCCGTCGAGCCGCGGGTACACGCCGGAGTAGCCGAAGAGCGAGCGCCCCTCGCACTGGGTGACGCGGCCCGCCCGGCACGACGGACAGGTCCCGTCGGAGATCATGCTCGCGTTCACGACCCGCTGGCCGGGCCGCACGCGCTCCACACCCGGCCCGACCTCGAGGACCTCGCCGGCGAACTCGTGGCCGAGCACCGTCCCCGCCTCGAACCCGGGCGTGAGGCCGTGGAAGGGGAAGAGATCGGCGCCGCAGATCGCGGTCGCGCGGACGGCGACGACCGCGTCGCCCGGCTCGACGACGGCCGGGTCGGCAACCTCCTCGACCGCGACGTCTCCCGGCGCGCGGAGGACCACGGCCCTCATGCGGGCTGCTCGACCTCGACGAGGTATCCGTCCGGGTCGACGCAGAAGAAGCGGCAGCCGCCCCACGGCGGCTCGTACGGCTCCGCGAGGAACCGCACTCCCTCGCCGGCCAGCCGGCGGTGCTCGGCGCGCGCGTCGTCGGTCTCGACCACCAGCACCACGTTCGCCTGCCCGCGATCCGTGGGCGCCGTCAGCGCCACCCCGGGCCGGTCCTCGGCGGGGTGGCCCTGCTCGGCGAGCGACAGCCGCGTTCCGGCGAGCGCCAGCGTGGCGTAGGGGGGATCGTCGTAGAGTGCCTCCACGCGGAACCCGAGCCGGTCGCGGTAGAACGCGACCGACCTGTCGACGTCGGCCACGGCGAGGATGGCTCCGGCACGGCGGACCATCAGCTGTGCGTGTGGCCGCCGTCGGCGACGAGGAGCTGCCCGGTGACCCAGCCGGCTTCCTCGGACGCGAGGAAGGCGACGGCCGGCGCGATGTCGGCTGCGACGGCGCGGCGCGGGATCGCCTGCAGCATCTGGACGAACTCGAACGCCTCGGCGTGCTTGCTCGCGAGCACGCCCTCCGTCTCCGTCAGCCCCGGCGCCACCGAGTTGACCGTGATCCCGTGCGGGCCGAGCTCGCGCGCGAGCGCGCGCGTGAAGGCCCAGACGCCGCCCTTCGAGGCGACGTAGTGCGCGAGGTTCGGCGTGCCGGCGAGGATCACGTTCGAGGCGATGTTGACGATCCGCCCGTAGCCGGCCTCGCGCATCGGCCTCTGCGCGTGGTAGCAGGTGAGGAAGGTGCCGTCGAGGTTGACCGACATGATCCGCCGCCACTCGGCAAAGTCGACCTCGTCCCACGGCGTGAACGGCACGATGGCCGCGACGTTCACGAGCACGTCGAGCCTGCCGTGCGCGCCGACGGTGTCGTCGACCAGCCGCCGCACGTCGTCTTCCTTCGAGACGTCGACCTGCATGGTCGTGCCGCTCTGCACGTCCGCTCCGACCACGGTCGCGCCCTCGGCCTCGAGCTTGTCCACGACCGCCCTGCCGATTCCCTGCGCGGCACCGGTGACGACCGCGACCCGGTTGTCGAGCTTGCCCATCGACCCTCCCTACAGCTCGTAGAAGTCCGGCGCGTGCTGGTAGCCGCGCCACGCGTCCATGTCGTGCGAGAAGAAGATCCGGGCGCCGTGCTCCGCGGCGAGCGCCTTCACGCGCGCGATCGAGCGGACGCCCTGGACCGGATCGTTGTGGAAGCCCGCCTGGATCCCCTTCTCGAGCGCCTCGACCGTGTACGCCACGTCGCTCGCGAACAGCATCGGCGTCGCGCCGTCCACGAGCAGCGAGTAGTGGCCGACCGTGTGCCCGGGCGTCTCGTAGAGCCGCACCCCCTTCGCGACCTCGACGTCGCCGGAGACGGTCTCGATGTTCGCGCCCTCGTAGTCCCACGAGTGGTCGGAGTAGCCGAAGAACTCGAACGGCTCGTGGTTCCGCGCCTGCGCGAGCTCCCGCTCGTGCATCACGTTCCGGACTCCCGTGCCCTGGAAGAGCTGGTTGCCGCCGACGTGGTCGATGTGCAGGTGCGAGTTGACCAGCGTCGTCACGTCGCCGAGCTCGAAGCCGCAGGCCGCGAGCTGCGCCGGGATCGTCTGCGCCTCGGTCTGCTCGGGCAGCTCGAACGGCAGGACGCGGTTCATGTGGTCGAGGTCGATGCCGGTGTCGAAGAGGACGAGCTCGTCGTCGCTCTCGACGAGGACGCTGTAGACCGGGATCCGTACCTGCGGACCCGGCACGTTCCACAGCAGCTGCGTGTGCTCGATCACGATCGAGCCGCTGTCGAGGAGCCAGACCCGCACGCTACGCCTCCAGCGCCTTGCGGACGGCCACGAGCTTGGCGGCGCGCTGCGCGCGCAGCTCGTCGATCTGCTCGGGCGTGTAGTCGTAGATGCCGCCGCCCGTCTTCATGCCGAGCCGGCCCTGCTCGATCAGGTCGCGGATCGTCGAGGAGACCTCGCCCGAGGTGGAGAGGTCCTGGTTCAGGTAGGAGCCGACGGCGTTGTAGATGTCCAGGCCGGCCATGTCGAGCAGCTCCATCGGCCCGATCACGGCGAGCTTGTAGCCGATCCCCCAGCGCACGTTCAGGTCGAGGCCCTCGGGGTCGATGATGCCGCGGTCGACGAGGTCGAGGCACTCGCGGAGGATCGCGTAGAGGATGCGGTTCTCGACGAAGCCGGCGACCTCCTTCTCGACGACCGGGTGGTAGCCGAGCCGGCGTACGAGCTCCGACGCCGCCTCCACGGTCTGCGGCGAGGTCTGCTCGCCCGGGATCACCTCGATCATCGGGATCAGGTGCGGCGGGTTCGACCAGTGCATGCCGACCACGCGGCCCGGATGCCGGCACACGGTCGCGATCTTCGTGATCGGGATGCCGGAGGTGTTCGACGCGAGGATCGCCTCGGGGCCGACCGCGGCCTCGAGCTGCGGGAAGACCTCGTGCTTCAGCTCGAGCCTCTCCGGCACCGCCTCGAGCACGAGGTCGGCGCCGTCGAGGGCCGCGGCGAGGTCGGTCTCGAACCGCAGCGCGCCGCCGCCCTCGCTGGCCGCGCCGAGGCGCTCCAGGACGCCCGCCGCCAGCTCCGCCGCGCCCTTCGCGCGCTCGAGCGCCTCGGCGCTGACGTCGTAGAGCGCCGTCTCGATTCCGGCGCGCGCGAGCACCGCGCCCATGCCGGGACCCATCGTCCCCGTGCCGATCACCGCTGCACGTCTCACTGCTGCCACTTGCCCTCCTCCTTGAGGTCTTGGATGCGCCGCCAGACGCGCTCCGGCGTCAGCGGGAGCTCGCTCATCGGGACGCCCGCGTCGGCGAGGGCGTTCACGACCGCGGCCGGCACGGCCGCGAGCGCGCCCTCGCCGCAACCCTTGGCGCCGTACGGCCCCGGCCCGTCCTGGTTCTCGACGATCACGCACGTCATCTGCTCCGGCAGGTCCTCGAAGCTGGGGACGCGGTAGTCGAGGAGGGTGTCGTTCAGGAGCAGGCCGTCCTCGTAGACCATCTCCTCGAAGAGCGCGTTGCCGAGCCCCTGCAGCGTCGCGCCCTCGTCCTGGCGCTCGACGAGCTGCGGGTTGATCGCGCGGCCGACGTCCGCGGCGGTTGCCGTCCGGCGGACGTGGACGAAGCCCGTCTCCGGGTCGACCTCCACCTCGGCGGCGCCGACGCACACCTCCCAGAAGACAGGGCCCTCGGCGTACGAGCCCGTGCCGACGGGCGCGACCTCGCCGCGGCCGATC
This sequence comes from Actinomycetota bacterium, assembly GCA_039648875.1. Lineage (GTDB taxonomy): Bacteria > Actinomycetota > Thermoleophilia > Gaiellales > Gaiellaceae > Palsa-739. The sequence goes on along the minus strand of JBBWZD010000179.1, from coordinate 34,661 downwards.
AGCTCGCCGCCCGCGAAGCCGAAGTGCTTGCGCATCAGCGCGAGGTGGTCGCCCCGGTCGATCCCGGACGCGTCGGCCACCCGGTCGAGCTGCGCACGGATGTCCGCGGCCGCGCGCTGCACGGCGAGGCCCGCAATCGTCGTCGAGCGGCTCGCCCCGGTGGAGCGGTCGTACGGGGTGAAGCGCGTGTCCGCGCCGCGGACGGTGACCCGCTCGGGGTCGACGCCGATCTCCTCGGCTGCGATCTGGGCGAAAACGGTTCGGGGGCCCTGGCCCATCTCCGTCGTTCCGACGAGCACGACGACGCGGCCGTCGGCCTCGAGGCGGCAGACCGCGCTGGAGACCGGGTGCGCGCCGGCGGCGAGCAGGCCGACGGAGACGCCCCGGCCCACGTGCGGCCGCCGTTCCTCGCCCCAGCCGACGGCGGCCGCGACCTTCTCGACGTCTCCGACGAGGTCCGCGTCGAGCGGCTTGCCGCCGGCGCGCACCTCCTCGCCCGGCGTGAGCAGGTTCGCGCGACGCACCTCGAGCGGGTCGAGCCCCGCACGCCGGGCGACCTCGTCGACCTGCGACTCGCCGATCCACTGCAGGTGCGTCGCCCCGAAGGCGCGGTACGAGCCGGCGGGCGCCAGGTTCGTGTACACGCACGACGCGTCGATCCGGTACGCCGCCCAGCGGTAGGGCCCAGGTGCGGCGTCGCCCGCCGTGGCGACGACGCGGGGCCCGTTGTCGGCGTAGGCGCCGGTGTCGAAGAGGCACTCCACCTCGCGCGCGAGCAGCCGGCCGTCGGCCGTCGCAGCCGTCCTCATCCGGCAGGTCATGTTGTGGCGCCGCGTGGTGACCATCGACTCGGCGACCCGGTTCTGGATCCGCACGGGGCGCCCGGCCTTGCGCGCGAGCGCGACCGTCAGCGGCTCCATCTTCGTGTAGGACTTCGAGCCGAAGCCGCCGCCGAGGTACGGCACCTGGATCCGCACGTTCGCAACCGGGACGCCGAACAGGTCGGCGATCTCGGCCCGGACGAGGAACGGGTGCTGGCACGTCGCCCAGAGCGTGATCTCGTCTCCCTCGACCTGGGCGATCACCGTGTGCGTCTCCATCGCGTACTGGTAGACCGACGGGAAGGTGTACTCGCCCTCGACGACGATGTCGGCGCGCGCGAGCACCGCCTCCAGCTCGCCGCGGTCGAGCGCGTAGCGGTAGCAGACGTTGTCGTCGCGGGGCGGGAGCTCGCCGAGCCCGTGGAACAGGCCCGGCGTCGTGGGGCGGTCCGTCACGAGCGGCGCGCCGTCGGCGACCGCGTCCTGGACGGTGGCGACGACCGGCAGCTCGTCGTAGTCCACGACGATCGCGTCGACCGCGGCCGCCGCCGCGGCCGGCGTCTCGGCCGCGACCGCCGCGACCTGCTCGCCGTGGAAGCGCACCTTGTCGATCGCGAGGATCGGCCGGTCCTTGATCGCGTGGCCGTAGTACGGGTCGATGTCGCGGAGGTCGGCGCCGGTGAGGACGCAGACGACGCCGGCGACTCGCTCCGCCGCCGTCGTGTCGATCGACGCGATGCGCCCGTGCGCGATCGGGCTGCGGAGCACCTTCCCGTGCAGCATGCGCGGGACGAGGATGTCGCCGACGAACTGCGCCTGCCCGCGCAGCTTCTCCCGGGCGTCGCGCCTCGGCTGTGACCGGCCGACGTGCGTGAGCGTCGCCGGCCGGGTGACCGTCGTCGTCATCCGACCCCGGCGAGGTCGGCCACGGCCTCGAGGATGCCGCGGTAGCCCGTGCAGCGGCAGAGGTTGCCGGCGAGGCTCTGCTTGATCTGCTCCTCGCTCGAGAGCTCGCCGCTCGCCAGCAGCGAGCTGACGGTGAGGAGCATGCCCGGCGTGCAGAAGCCGCACTGCAGCGCCGCGTGGCGCGTGAAGGCCTCCTCGAGCCGCGCGAACTCGGGCCGCTCGGCGAGCCCCTCGATCGTCGTCACCTCGGCGCCCTCCGCGTGCGCGGCGAGGAAGCAGCACGAGCTGACCGGCAGTCCGTCGACGAGGACCGTGCACGCTCCGCACACCTGCACGTCGCACGAGCGCTTCGCGCCGGTGAGGCCGAGCGAGTCCCGGAGGAAGTCGAGCAGCAACTCCTGGGCGGCGACGTCACGGGCGACCTCGCGCCCGTTGACGCTAAGCGCGATCTCCACCGAGGCCTCCGCCGTCTCGGTGGACGCGGCGCTGCCAGGCGGCCCAGTACTCGTCGAGGAACGCGTCCCGGTACTTGCTCGGGAGGAGCCGGCGCGCGACGTCCTCGGCGATCGGCTGCAGCTCGCCGAGCGTCGACGCGAGCGACTGGAGGCGGGCCGCGCGCTCGAGCGTCGCCGCCGTCAGCACCGCCCACGGGACGTCCTTGCCGGCCACGACCACGCCGTGGTTCTGCAGCAGGACGGCGCGGCGCTGCCCCAGGGCCGCCGCGACGCGGTCGCCCTGCTCGTCGTCGACGATCAGGTCGGGCTCCTCGAAGCGGCCGACGCCGTCCGCGAACAGCACCGCGTCGTGGGTGAGGAGCGACAGCTCCGACGCCGTCGCCCCCAGCGCGGTCGCGTAGGGCGGGTGGCCGTGCACGACTGCGCCGACGTCGGGCCGGGCCCGGTAGACGCCGGTGTGCAGGACCGTCTCGAGGTGCAGGAGCGCCGTCGGGTCGTCGAGCGCGACCACGTCGTCCGGCTCGACCTCGTCCAGCGCGACGCCCTTGCGCTTGATCCAGATCTCGCCGTCTGGCCCGCGTGCGCTGACGTGGCCGAGCGTCAGGTCGGCGTAGCCCTCGGCGGCCAGGATGCGGCACGCCCACGCGACCTGCTCACGAAGGCTCTGCGCGACCGCGACCATCATCTACCGACGCTCGGTCGGAGGGTACTCCGGGTGGGGGAACCCGAACACCATGATCACGTCGCTCTCGCCGTTGTTGGCGACGGCGTGCCAGGTGCCGGCAGGGATGTGGACGGCGTCGCCCTCGCGGAACGGCACCGCCTCGCCGTCGAGGCGAAGCTCGCCGGAGCCCGCGACGACGTAGGCGACCTCCTCCGTCTCGTGCTTCACCGGCGTGAGCACGGTGCCGGGGGTGAAGACCGAGTAGCCGAGGGACGACTCGTTCCCGCCGACGCGCGCGCCGGTCACGAGCATGCGGCTCCAGCTCCCCTGCGGCAGCTCGATCGGCTCGGCCGACTCGAGCGGCACCACGGTCACAGCGCCCACTCGCCGTCCCTCAGGATGTAGGTGCCGTCGTCGACGATCTGCAGCGTCGCGTTCAGGAAGACGCCGTCGAGGTGCAGCGAGCAGTGGTTCTGGCCGCCCGGATACGCGTTGTGGTTGTCGCCGAGCGCGAGGTGGACGGTGCCGATCCGCCCCTTCTCCGACGGCGTGCCGAACGGGGCCTTCTCGCTCGTGCCGAATGCGAACTCGCCGATCACCGCCGCGTTCTCGACGCCCTCGATCGCGCGGCGAAGCTTCTCGGCCTCCTCGCCGCCCTCGATGGCGACGCACCTGCCGCCCTCGAGCGTCCAGCGGATCGGCTCCCGGACCTGGCCCTCGAGTCCGATCCCGAGCATGACGCCGTCGACGACGGCCGTGCCGTGCGTGAAGTCCTCGATCGCCGCGAAGGCCACCTCCGTCCACAGCGGGATCGGGCTCATCATCTGCCCGCGCGCCTTGTACGGCGTCAGCTCGAGCGGCGGCCGGCCTTCGAAGGAGACGTGGAAGTCGGTGCCGAGCGGCGTCGTGACGTGGCACCGCTTCTTGCCGGCCAGCGCCGCGACGGCGTCCTTCGTGCGCTGGGCGGAGCGCTCGAGGTCCTCGCGGGTGAGTCCCCACTCGCCCATGCCGGGCTCGATCGAGGCGATCTTGCCGTTCGCCTCGCAGGTCTCGCGAACGGCGTTCACGTGGGCGAAGCGGTTCGCCCACTCGAGCTGCGCGACGATGATCACCTCGTCCGAGCCGACCATCGCGCGGTGCAGGTTCGGCGGCGGTGCCATCGGGAAGCGCACGTCGGCACGGCCGCGGCGCACCTGCAGCTCGTTGTTCATCACCACCGGCCAGCCGCCGCGCTCGACGACGACCTCGGCGACCGCCTTCGCCTCCTCCTCGCGCTCGTCGTCGCAGATGATCGTGACGACGTCACCCTCCTCGACGGAGAAGCAGACGTCGACGATCAGCGCCGCGTCCTTCAGCAGATTGCCGCTCTCGACAACAGTGGCCATCGGTTCACCTCACCCTCTCTGCGGAGAAAACGGGGAGCACGTCCTCGGCGAAGCGCTTGACTTGTCCGAACTGGTCGATCGCGCCGAACCGGCAGATGAAGTGGTCGACGCCGGCCTCGGCGAAGCTGTGGATCCACTCCGCGATCTGCTCCGGCGTTCCGACGGGGCCCCAGTTGGAGAGGTCCATCGCCTTCGACAGCTCGGGGTAGTACTTGGAGATGTAGTCGCCGAACGCCGTGCGCGCGTCGTCCTCCGACTCGCCGATGTTCATGGTCACCTGGTAGGAGATGACCAGGCGGGAGAAGTCGTGGCCGTGCTCGTCGGCATAGCGCTCGATCAGGGCGAGCTGCTCCACGAGCTCGTCCGGGTGCTGGGCACGGCAGCACGTCATCCAGCCGTCGCCGTACTCGACGATCCGTCGGCACGCCCGGTCGAGCCGGCCCTTCATCACCTCGGGCGGCGCGTCGCCCGTCAGGCGCGGGTTCGAGACGATCCACATCGGCGGCGGTGACTGGAGCGGCAGCAGCGGCCCCATCTCCGTGCCCGAGTAGAACTCGACGCCGTCGTAGCTCCGGAACCTGCCGTGGAAGTCCGTCTTCCCCTCGGTCCAGAGCTGGCGCAGCACCGCGAGCCCCTCCTCGAAGATGGTGCCGCGCCTGTCGTAGTCGAGGCCGAGCGCCTCGAACTCTCGGCGGACGCCCTCCTCCGGATTGCCCATGCCGGCGCCGAGGATGGTGCGCCCGCCGGAGATCACGTCGAGCGTGGCCCACTCGAGCGCGAGGTAGAGCGGGTCGCGCGTCGAGGTGACCATGCACGCCGTGCCGAGCTTCACGCGCGACGTGCGCTGCGAGATCGCCGACAGGAGCGAGATCGGCTCGTAGCGCGGCTTCGAGAAGAGCGAGTCCCCCAACCAGACGGAGTCGAAGCCCGCCTCCTCGACCGTCTGCGAGAGGTCGAGCAGCATCTGCACGTCGTAGTCCGGCGCGATGAGCGGCTCGCGGTTGTTGAGGTTCACGCCGAAGTCCAGCGGGCGGCCGCTCACGAGCCGGAGCCTCTGGGAATGTCACTGCCGGACATCGCTCACCTCACTGGGTAGAAGGAAACAGGGGGCTCACGCGCCGTGGTCGGCGCGCTCGAGGTCGCCGTCGGTCAGCGCCTTCAGGCTCCGTTGCGGCACGCGGATGTGCTCGGACATCAGGTGCGCCGCCCGCTCGGCGTCGCCTCGCTTCGCCGCGCGCAGGATCGCCGCGTGCTCGACGACGGACCGCCGCAGGTTGCCGCGCAGCGTGAGCGAGCGAAGGCGGTAGCGGCCGAGCTGCCCCACGAGCTGGCGGTAGAGCTCCTGCAGCGTGCCGTTGCCCGACGCCTCGAGCAGCCGGGCGTGGAAGGCGATGTTCGCCTCGAAGAACCGCGTCACCTCGTCTCGCGCGGCGTGGCCCTTCATCGCCTCGTTCAGGCCCTGCAGCTCCTCGAGGTCCTCCGCGCGCAGCCGTGGCACCGCGAGCCTCACGGCCATCGACTCGAGCGCCTCCCGCACCTGGTACAGCTCGAGGAACTCGTCCTTCGAGAGCGAACGCACCACCGCTCCCCGGCGCGGCCGGACGGTGACGAGCCCCTCCGAGGCGAGCCGCCCGAGCGCCTCGCGGATCGGGCCGCGGCTGACCCCGAGCTGCTCGGAGAGCGCGACCTCCGCGAGCTCGGCCCCGGGCTCGAGCTCTCCCGAGAGGATCCGCTCCCGCAGGTGCTCGTGGACGCGCTGCCAGAGCGTCAGGTTCTCGAGGGCGGCCGGGAGAGTCACAGCTGTGCCCGACGGCATTGCATTCATCCTCCGGCCTGGGTAGGGTAGGCGGCGTCCAGCTCTTGTCAACAGTCTGCAAAGCGACCCTATACAACGGGTCCTCCCAGGAGCAAGCGCACGACGCACGCATCAACGACGCGGCGGAATCGGAGCGATTCCGCCGGGCTGAAAGGAGATAGGGCGATGCACATCCGGGTACGTGGGGCACGGGTCGTCTCGGCCGTGGCGGTGGTCGGCCTCCTCGCCGCCGGCACGGCGTATGCGGCCGGGGCGCTCAGTGCAGGCAAGGTGACGAAGGTCGGGTTCGCCTCGCCTGCGAAGGCCAGCGACTACGGTTGGAACCAGCAGGGCTACAACGGCGCCAGGGCGGCGGCTACGGCAACGGGCTCGCAGTTCAAGGCGATCACGAACATCGGCTACGACAAAACCGACGTCGTCCTGCGACAGCTGATCAACGGCGGCGCGAAGTTCGTCGTCGCGCACGCGAGCGGCTACGACACGAACGCGGCGCGCCTGGCCAAGCAGTACAAGGTGCCGGTGATCACCTACGACGTGCCCACGAACCTGACGAAGGGCCTCGTCTCGTACATCACGACGTCCAGCCAACAGGGCGCGTACCTCGCGGGCGTGCTCGCCGCCAAGACGACGAAGACCCACAAGGTGGGCATCGTCATCTCGGCCGCCGACGACAACTGGTACAAGATGAGCGGCGGGTTCGCGGCCGGCTTCCGGAGCATCGACAAGTCGTCGAAGATCTTCTTCGCGACCGTCAGCCCGACGGGCTACGACGACGCGGCAACCGGCAAGCGCGTCGCCTCCAGCGTCATCGCGCAGGGCGCCGACGTGCTCTTCACGATGGGCGACAATGCGTCGTTCGGCTACCTCCAGGCGATCGAGAGCGCGAACGTGGGCCACAAGGTCTGGATGATCGGCGACATCGGCAACATGACGCCGATCGACAAGAAGCACGTGTTCCTGTCGTCGGTGCTCTGGAACTTCACGGGCGTCTTCACCAAGGCGATCAAGGACGTGAACGCCGGCACGTACGGCACGCACGGCTACGACCTGAGCCTCAAGAACGGCGGCATCTCGCTGCTCAAGTCGAAGTACATCCCGGCGGCCGTCTGGTCCCAGATCCAGAAGGTGCAGACGAAGATCAAGGCCGGCAAGATCGCGATTCCCGTCGCCCACAAGGCGAAGGACGTCCAGAAGCTGATCAAGTAGGTACGAAGGCGACGCGCACGCCCGCGGCGGTCCCCGGACCGCCGCGGGCGCGGCGCTTTACCGGACACACTGGGCCCAGCGCGGTGAACGCACGCAACGACACCGGAGCACCGCTCGTCGAGCTGCTCGGGATCACGAAGGCCTTCCCCGGAGTGCTCGCCAACGACGGCGTGGACGTGACGCTCCGTCGCGGCGAGGTGCACTGCCTGCTCGGAGAGAACGGAGCCGGCAAGTCGACCCTGATCGGCATCCTGGCCGGGCTGATCCGGCCGGACGCCGGCACGATCCGCATCGAAGGCGTCGAGACGGCCATCTCCTCCCCGCGGCGGGCGCTCGAGCTCGGGATCGGCACCGTCCACCAGCACTCGACCCTGATCCCGGCGCTGAGCGTGCTCGAGAACCTGATGCTCGGCGACAGCCGCGGCGTGCGCCTCGACCGACCCAGAGGGGAGCGGCGCCTCGCCGAGCTGGCCGCGCAGCTCGGCGTGGACATCGACCCGGCCACGAGGGCCGCCGACCTGTCGCTCGGCTACCAGCAGCAGGTGGAGATCGTGAAAGCGCTCTGGCGCGGCTCGCGCGTGCTCATCCTCGACGAGCCGACGTCGATGTTGACGCCGCAGGGCGTGGCCGAGCTGGCAAAGGTGCTGGTCCGGCTGAAGGCCCAGGGGCAGGCGATCATCTTCATCACCCACAAGCTGCACGAGGCGCTGTCGCTGGGCGACGAGATCTCGATCCTCCGGCAGGGACGCCTGGCCGGGACGATCGGCCGCGAGGCGCTGCGCTCGAGGAGCCAGGAGGAGCTGCGGGCGGAGATCGTGAGGATCATGTTCGGCGACGAGGCGCGTGCCGTCGCCGACGTCGCCGAGCTGCAGGAGGAGCTGGACAGCGTCGAGGGGACGGCTCGCACCGTGGCGGCCGAGGCCGAGGTGGTGCTCGAGCTGCGGGGCGTCAGCTCCCCGCGCGAGGGAGCGGAGCTCGGCGTCGAGGAGGTGTCGCTCGAGCTCAGGGAGGGGGAGATCCTCGGCGTCGCCGGCGTCGACGGGAACGGCCAGCGCGCGCTCGCGGAGGTGATCGCCGGCCAGCGGCCTGCGAGCGCGGGCGAGCTCCTCCTCTACGGGGCGCCCGTCACGCGGACGAAGGTCGCGCGGCGCCAGAAGCTCGGCCTGCGCTACGTGACGGACGACCGGCTCGGCGAGGGCATCGTCGGCGCGCTGCCGGTGGGCCTCAACCTGTTCCTCAAGCGGGTCGGCGAGCGCCCCTACTGGCGGCACGGCCGCATCCAGCGGGCGGTCGTCGACGGCAGGGCCACGGAGCTCGTGCGCGAGTTCGACGTCCGCACGCCGTCGGTGACGACGCGCGCCGCGACGCTCTCCGGCGGCAACATCCAGAAAGTCCTGCTCGCGCGGGAGCTGAGCTTCGAGCCGAAGGTGGTCGTCTTCCACAAGCCGACGTACGGCCTCGACGTGCGCACGACCGCGACCGTCCGCGAGCAGATCCGGAGCCTCGCCGAAGGCGGCGGCGCGGCGCTCGTCATCTCGACCGACCTCGACGAGCTGCTCGAGATCTGCGACCGCATCGCCGTCCTCTCACGCGGCCGGCTCGTGGGCGTCGTCCCCAACGGACAGGGCGCCGCCGAGCGGGTCGGCGAGCTGATGGTCGGCGGCGGCGCCGGCCTGGAGGCGGCATGAGCACCGAGACCGTTACTCGCGAAGAGGCGCTGCCGCAGCGGCAGCCGCGGCGCGCGCGCACGGTCGGCGCCGGGCGCCTCCTCGACCTCGTACTCCGCTCGGTCGTGCCGGTCGTGCTCGCGCTCGGCGCGGGCGCGATCCTGCTCCTCGCCCTCGGCCGGCACCCCCTCGCCTTCTACGGGGACATCTGGACGAACGGCGTCCAGAACGGCGCGTGGCAGGACAGCGCGATCCGCATGGCGCCCTTCCTGCTGATCGCGGCGGGTCTCACCGTCATCTTCCGGGCGAACATCTGGAACCTCGGCTACAACGGCCAGTTCCTGCTCGGCGCGGCGCTCGTCTCGGGTTACGGCCCCCGCCTCGTGAACGAGATCCCGCTCTGGTTGGCGATGGCCGTCCTCTTCCTGCTCGCCGGCGCCGTCGGCGCGCTGTGGACGGTGGTGCCGGCCGTGCTGAAGGCGCGCTACGGCACGAACGAGATCATCACGACGCTGATGATGTCGTTCATCGGGATCGACCTGGCGAGCCTCCTGATCAAGGGGCCGTTCCACGACTCGACGACGCCCCTACCGCAGACGGCCGTCCTGACGAAGATGCTCCCCAGCATTCCCGGCACGAGGATCCACGTCGGGCTGCTGGTCGCCTTCGCCGCCGTCCTCGTCGTCCACTACGTGCTGACGCGCACCGCGTGGGGGCTGCGGCTGCAGATCCTCGGCTCGAGCCCCCGGGCCGCGCGCCACTTCGGCATCGACCTCTCGCGCCTGATCGTCGTCGCCTTCCTCGCCTCCGGCTTCCTGGTCGGCCTTGCCGCGGCCGCCGACATCCTCGGCCTGCAGGGCTACATTCGCACCGGCTGGAACCCCGCGTACGGTGACACGATCATCCCGTTCGTCTTCCTCGCCCGCCTGAACGCGCTCGCGGTCGTCCCGTTCATCGCTTTCTTCTCGGTCGTCTCGACCGGCGGCGACATCGCCGCGGCGGACGCGAACCTGTCGACGAACTTCCTGCTCGTGCTCGTCGGCCTGATCCTGCTCTTCATGACCGTGATCGAGTACCTCGGCCGGCGCCGCGATCTCGGGGCGAGCTACCTGACGCCCGGCCTGCGGCAGGCGCTGCGCGCGCCGCTCCTCCGCAGAGGCGGCGCCTCGTGATCCTCGCGAGCCAGGTCTGGACGCAGGTCTTCTGGACGAGCGCGCTCGCGGGCGGCCTGATCGCGGGGGTGCCGCTGATGTTCACGGCGCTCGGCGAGGCCATCTCGGAGCGTGCCGGCGTGCTCAACATCGGGCTCGAGGGGATGATGCTGGTCGGCGCCTACGCCGGCTTCCTCGGCACCTACTACGGCCACTCGACGTGGCTCGGCTACCTGGCCGGGATCGGCGCCGGGATGCTTGCGTCGTGCTTCATGGTCGTGCTCTGCGTCTGGCTCGGGCTCGACCAGATCGTCGTCGGGATCGCGATCACCCTCGCCGGCGAGGGGATCACGAGCGTCCTCTACCAGTCGCAGTTCAGCTCGACGCAGCCGCGCCTCGGAGGCGTCCACACGGCGCCGATTCCCCTGCTCGACCGGATCCCGGTGCTCGGCAGGACGATCAACGGCGAGTATCCGCTCTTCAGCCAGCCGCTCCTCGTCTACCTCGGCCTCGCCTTCGCCGTCCTGCTCGCCTGGGTCTTCCGCTCGACGAACGTCGGCCTGAACCTGCGCGCCGCGGGCGAGAAGCCGGAGGCGCTCGACGCGGCCGGCATCAGCGTCGTCGCCACCCGCAGCTACGCCGCTCTCGCCACCGGCGCTCTCGCCGGGCTCGGCGGCGCCTACCTGGCCATCGCCGGCACGGGCGGCTTCCAGGACTTCCTCACGCAGGGCCAGGGGTTCATGGCGATCGTGATCGCGATGCTCGCGCGCGGGCGCCCGATCGCCGTCGTCGTGTCCTCGCTGCTCTTCGGGATCGCGCTCTCGTTCTCGGGCCTGCTCCAGATCGCGGGGATCGACCTGGCGCCCGAGGTCGTGCACATCCTGCCGTTCGCGGCGATCATCGTCGCGCTGATGCTGTTCGCGCGCCGGGCGTACCTGCCGCCGGCGCTCGCCCTGCCGTACGTGCGCGGCGCCCGCTGAAAAGGAGACCTTCGATGCGCGACCCCGACTTCACCCTCTCCGCCGGGCCCGTGATGGCCTCGCCGCGCGTGCTGGCGGCGCTCGGCTCGCCGCTCGTCTACCACTACGACCCGGCCTTCCTCGACGCCTTCCGGCGGACGGAGCGGAAGCTCGCGCAGATCTTCCTCACCGACGACGACGTGCTGCTCATGCAGGGCGAGGCGGTGCTCGGGCTCGAGGCCGCCGCGCGCGGCCTCGTGCAGCCGGGGACGCGCGTGCTGAACCTCGTCCAGGGGGTCTTCGGCAAGGGGATGGGCTACTGGCTGAAGGACTTCGGCGCCGAGCTGCACGAGCTCGAGGCGCCGTACAACGACGTCGTCGAGCCCGGTGACGTCGAGCGGTACCTCGACGAGCACCCGGGAATCGAGCTCGTCACGGTCGTCCACTCCGAGACGCCGTCCGGGACGGTCTGCGACGTATCGGCCATCGGCCCGCTCGCGCACGCGCGCGGCGCGCTGACGCTGGTCGACTGCGTGTCGTCGCTCGGCGGCATCCCGCTGCAGGCGGACGACTGGCACCTCGACGTCTGCGTGGCAGGCGCGCAGAAGTGCCTCGGCGGGCCGCCGGGGATGTCGCTGATGACGGTGAGCGAGGCCGCGTGGGAGCGCATGCGCGCCAACCCGCACGCGCCGCGCGCCTCGTACCTCTCGATGCTCGACTGGAAGGAGCAGTGGCTCCAGGGCGGCACGTTTCCCTTCACTCCGTCGGTGTCGGACCTGCACGGCGTCGAGGCGGCGTGCGACGAGCTGCTCGAGGAGGGGCTCGAGGCGTCGATCGAGCGGCACGAGCGCTCGGCGGCGGCGTGCCGCGCCGGCGTGCGGGCGATGGGCCTCGAGCTCTGGCCGCGCAGCGACGAGATCGCCGCGGCGTGCGTGACGGCGATCGCCGTGCCCGACCCGCTGAGCGACGGACAGGTGCGCGCGCACTGCCGCGAGCGCTACGGCGTGATGATCTCGGCCGGCCAGGGGGCCGGCAACCTCGTTCGCATCGGCCACATGGGCCCTTCCGCCCGGTCGCTCTACCCGGTCGTCGGGCTGGCGGCCCTCGGCCAGACGCTCGCCGACCTCGGCGCCCAGGTCGACATCGGCGCCGGCGTGGAGGCGGCGCTCGCCGAGCTCTCGCAGGCCGGGCGCGCCGTCGCGTGACGATCTTCGACTCGCACATGCACGTCGGCTCGTTCGAGTCGATGTTCGGCGTCGCCCTCGACCGCGACGGCATCGTCGAGCTGATGCGGGAGAACGGGATCGAGAACGGCGTCGCGTTCCACCCCGACAACGCATACGTGGCAGAGGTGGTCGAGTCGGTGCCGGGGCTGTACGCCCTCGTCTGGTCGAACCCTCGCGTCGCCGGCTACCTCGAGGAGGCGGCCAGCTTCCTCGACCACCCCAAGTTCCTGGGCATGAAGATGCACCCGCTGCTCGACGGCTTCCACCCGAACGACCCGTCGGTGCATCCGCTGGTCGAGCTGCTCCTCGAGCGCGACCTGCCGGTGCTCATCCACTGCGGCCACCCGATCTTCACGCTGCCGTGGAGCATCGAGGAGCTGGCCGTGAGCTTCCCGGACGCGAAGATCGTCCTCGGCCACATGGGCCACGGCAACGTCGTCTACATCAACGGCGCGATCGAGGTGGCGCTCCGGAACCCGAACGTCTACCTGGAGACGTCGGGCATGCCGATGCACACGAAGATCCGAGAGGCGTACGAGCGGGTGGGCGAGACGCGCGTCCTCTTCGGCACCGACGTGCCCTTCCACCATCCCGTCGTCGAGATCAAGAAGGTGGAGCTGAGCGGCCTGCCGCCGGAGGGAGTCCAGCGGGTGCTCAGCCGGAACGGCCGCCTGCTCTTCTTCGGCGGCGAGCAGGCGACGGCGCCGGTGCGGTCGTGACGCTGCCGCCCTTCGACCTGCATCGGGCGCGGTCGGTGGACGAGGCGAGGGAGCTGCTCGAGCGTTACGGCGAGGACGCCGCGGTCATCTGCGGCGGCACGGAGCTCCTGCTGCTGCTGAAGCTCGGCTTCGCCGTGTACGGGCACCTCGTCGACATCAGGGGCATTCGCGAGCTCGGCGGCGTCCGCGCCGACGACGGCGCGATCGCGGTCGGCTCGACCGCGACGCACCGGGAGATCGAGCGCTCGCAGCTCGTGCTCGAGCGGCTGCCGGCGCTCGCCGCGATGGAGCGCCGCGTCGCCAACATCCGTGTGCGGAACGTCGGCACCCTCGGCGGCAACCTCTGTTTCTCCGATCCGCACTCCGACCCCGCGACGTTCCTGCTCGCCCTCGACGCGGAGGCCGAGTACGACGGGCGCCGCGTCCCGCTGTCGGAGTTCCTCGTGGGGCCCTACGAGACGGCGCTCCCGCACGGAGCGCTGCTCGCGGCCGTGCGAATCCCGGTGCCGGCGCCCGACCTGGCCGTCGCCCATCGCAAGCTCGCGTTCCACGAGCGCCCGGCGGCGACGGTGACGTGCGCCGTTCGAGTCGAGGACGGCGCCCTCGCCGAGGTGCGGATCGCGGTCGGCTCGGTGGGCGCCAGGGCCGTGCGCGCCTCCTCGGCGGAGCAGGCGCTCGCGGGGCACGCCGTCGGCGACGAGGCGGCGATCGCTGAGGCGGGGGAGCGTGCGGCGGAGGCGTCGGGGGCGGTCGACGACGCGAACGGGTCGGCCGCCTACAAGGAGCAGCTCGTGCGGACGCTGGTCGCGCGCTGCTTCGCCGACGCAACCCGCGCCCGCCCGGAGTAACTGGCCGTCAGTGGCTGCCCGCCGCGGCCGTCAGGGGCTTTCGACGAGCCTCGTGGCCGACTCGGCCACGTCTCCGGTGGGGTGGGGGCCGAAGGCCGCCTCCGGGCGGCGCTGCGGGATCAGGGTGCCGACGAGCACCCCGACCACCAGCGCGGCGGCGCAGAGAGCGAACGCTGCGGTGTAGCCGTGCGCGCTGGGATACCACGACGAGCCGAGGGTCCCGGCGATGATCGAGGCGGTCGCGGCGCCGCCGAAGGCGCCGCCCACGGTGCGCGTCACGGTGTTCATGCCGGTCGCAACCCCCGTCTGGCCGGCGCCGACGCTCTCGATGATCAGGTTCGCCATGGCCGCGAACGCGAGGCCGATCCCGCTGCCGAGGAGCGTGGCTGCGAGGTAGATCTCCCAGCCCGACCCTCGCGCGAAGGCGAGGATCAGGAAGGACACCGCCGCCAGAATGCCGCCCGCGAGCAGCGGCGGCTTCGAGCCGAACCGCTTCTCCAGCCGCCCGGTTTGCGCGCCCACGAGCAGCATCGCGATCGTCGACGGCACCAGGAAGAGGCCGGCGCCGGTGACCGAGGCGCTGAAGCCGTAGCCGGCGCGCGCCGGCGTCTCGACGTACTGCGGCAGCAGGATGAACGACGCGTACATGCCGAAGCCGAGCAGGAGGGCGACCGCATTCGTCGTCCAGACGCCGCGGATCCGCATCATCCGCATGTCGACGAGAGGCTGCTCCGCGCGCGACTCGTTCCTGACCCAGAGGGCGAGGAGGACGACGCCGGCCGCGATCGCGCCGAGCGTCTTCGCGGAGAGCCAGTGCCACCGTACGGTCTCGCTCACGGCGACGAGGACGGCGATCAGCCCGAGCGACATGAGCGCCGTCCCCAGCCAGTTCACCCGGCCGCGCACCTTCAGGGGCGACTCGGGAACGAAGAAGTGGGTCGCCACGGTGGCAACCACGATCGGGATGAGCGGCAGCCAGAACAGGTAGTGGAACGAGAGGTGGTCGGCGATGGGCCCGGCGAGCACGACGCCTGCGCCGCCGCCGACGCCGAGCAACGCGGACATCAGGCCGATGCGCGCTGCGACGCGCTCACGCGGGAACTCGTCGCGGATGATCGCGAAGGCGAGCGGAAAGATGCCGCCCGCGGCGCCCTGGACGATGCGGCCGGCGAGCATCAACGGCAGCGACGTCGCGAGCGCCGAGATCACGGTGCCGACCGACAGCAGCACCAGGACGATCATCAGGACACGCTCCTTGCCGTACATGTCGCCCAGCCGGCCGAGCAGCGGCGTGGCGACCGACGCGCTCAGGAGATAGGACGTCAGCACCCAGCTGACGGAGTTCTCCGACGTGTGCAGCGCGTGCTGGATCTCCGGCAGCGCCGGCGCCACGAGGGACTGCAGGAGCGCATACGACACGCCACCGAGCGCGAGGATCAGGAATGTCAGGTCGGGATGCTGGCGGCCCGCTTCCGGTTGCACGACGCGGAAGTACTAGCGAAGCGACGCCGGCTGGCGACGCCGCTACCTCGCCGTCAGCAGCTCGTACCAGTGCTCCGCGATGGCGGTCGCGCCGGCGAGGTTCGGCTCGATCACGTTGACGAACCAACGCTCGGGGGCGCCGAGCCCGTGCCCGTGGAAGAGCTCCTCGAGGTCTGCGAGCAGGAAGCCGTGTGCGGTCGCCAGCTTCCCGATGCCGCTGTTGAGCGCGTTCAGGCGACGTCGGAGCTCGAGGGTCGCCAGTCGCGAGAGACCCAGCTCGCGCCGTCCGAGCTCGTTGTCGCCGTCGCTCGGGTCGTACACGGTGTTGACGACGACCCGACCGCCGAGCGGCTGGATCCGCTGCGCGATCTGCTCGAGACGGCGCAGGATCGCGCGCGGCAGCCCGCCGCCGAGCAGATCGTTCCCGCCGGCGGTGAGCGTCACGACGCTCGCCGCCGTCGGCGCGCGAGCGAGGTCGGCGAGCACCCCGTGGGTCGTGTTGCCGTCGCGCGTGAGGTCGACGAGGTCGAGGCCGACCTTGCGCGCGAGCTGCGACGGCGCCCCGCCGCCGCGGACGCCCGTGTAGTCGTCGATGGAGATGCTGTCCCCGAGGGCGAGGTACACGCCGGTAGCCGTCACCCGCGCAGGGTACGTTCACCCATGACAGAAGGCGAAGCCCGGCCACCGCCCGCCGCCCGGCAACGGTCAGGAGCGTCGAGTCGCTACACGCAACCTGTTGCCGTCCGGATCTTCCAGATCGCACTCCCGCCCGGCGAGACCCTGTTCGTCGACCGGGATCCCGAACTCCCGCGACACCCCGTCGATGTCCCTGACGTACAGGTGGATCAGGGTGTTGGGAGGGGCATCGCCCGCGTGTTCCGAAAGGTAGAGCCGAACGTTGCCGCGCGCCACGGAGACGAACCACGGGAAGCCCGGCTCGAACTGGTGCTCCCACTCCTTCTGGAAGCCGAGGCGGCCGTACCACCCGACAGCGCGGCCGGCATCCTCGACATGCAGAACCGGCACGACCTCCTCATCCACGCCCGGCGAGCGTAGTCGAACTCCGGCTGCCGGCGAAAGTCGTCTCGTATGGCTGTACAGGCGCTCGCGGTGCTTGACCGGAGGCCCGGGTTTCGTTTATTCATACTGCACGCTGATGCCTTCCTCCGACCCGCGTCCTGCCGTCGGCTTGATCGGCCTCGGCAACATGGGCACGGCGGTCGCGGAGCGGCTCCTCGCCGCCGGCTACCGCCTCGTCGTGCACAACCGGACACGGGCGAGGGCTGAGGCGCCGGCCGCCGCCGGAGCGCTCGTCGCCGACACGCCCGCGGCGCTCGCCGCACAGGTCGAGATCGTCCTCACGTCGGTCGCCGACGACGAGGCGCTCGAGTCGGTGGCCGCGGACGTGCTCGCGGGAGCGCGGCCCCGTTCGGCCCTCGTCGACATGAGCACCGTCTCGCCGGGCGCCTCGGCGCGCGTCGCCTCACGCGCCGACGCGGCCGGGGTCGACTACCTGCGCGCCCCCGTCAGCGGCAACCCGACGGTCGTCCGTGCCGGCAACCTGAGCTTCATCGTCTCCGGCCCGCACGCGGTGCTCGAGCGCGTCGAGCCCGTGCTGCAGGCGGTCGGGCCGACGATCCACCACGTCGGCGAGGGGGAGCAGGCACGCGTCGTGAAGCTGGCGATCAACCTGATGATCGGCGGCCTCGCGGAACTGATGTCGGAAGCGCTCGTGCTCGGCGAGGCCTCCGGCGTCTCCCGCGAGGCGTTGCTCGAGGTGATGGGTAGCTCGGCCGTCGGGGCCCCCTTCGTCCGCTACAAGACCGAGCCCCTCCTCCGCGACGACTTCTCCGCGACCTTCAGAACGGCGTTGATGGAGAAGGACGTCGATCTCGTGCGCGAGGCAGCCGAGGAGGTCGGCGTGGAGCTGCCGCTCGCCGACGAGCTGAAGACGCTCCTGCGCGCGACGACCGAGGCCGGCTACGGGGACGCAGATTTCATGGCGCTCTTCCTGCGGCTGCGGAGCGGGACGGGCCGGGAGGCCGTGCGGTGAGCGTCGACAGCAGGACGATCGGCTCGCCCGATGCCACGCGTGCAGTCGACTGGGAGCAGCGGGTCGACTTCCCGCGGCTGCGGCAGGACCGCCTCGACCGCGCCAAGGCAGCCCTGGACGCGTCGGAGCTCGGCGCGGTGCTGCTGTTCGACCCGAACAACATCCGCTACGTCACGAGCACGCACATCGGGGAGTGGGCGCGCGACAAGAACGCGCGGTTCGCGCTGCTCGCCCGCGGGAGCGATCCGATCCTGTGGGACTTCGGCTCGGCGGCGCGCCACCATCAGCTCTTCGCCCCGTGGCTGCCGCCCGAGAGCTTCCGCGCCGGCGTGGCTCCCATGCGCGGCGCGATGCCGGTCGAGACGGGAGTCCCGGACAAGCTCGGCGCGCGAATCGCGAACGAGCTGCGCGAGCGCGGCCTCCAGGACGAGCCGCTCGGCGTCGACATGGCGGACCTGCTCACCCTCGAGGCGCTCCGGCGTGCCGGCGTGCACGTCACCGACGGCTCGCAGGTTCTCCTCGAGGCGCGCAAGATCAAGACCGCACAGGAGATCGCGCTCCTCGACCAGTCGGCTGGACTGGTGGACGCCGTGTACGAGGAGATATACCGGATGCTGCGGCCCGGCATCTACGAGCACGAGATCGTCGGGCGCGCGCACCAGCTGCTGTTCGAGATGGGATCGGAGCACGTCGAGGCGATCAACGCCGTTTCGGGCGACCGCTGCAACCCGCACCCCCACGTCTTCTCCGACCGGCTCCTGCGGCCGGGCGACCAGGCCTTCTTCGACATCATCCACTCGTTCATGGGCTACCGGACGTGCTACTACCGCACGTTCAACGTCGGCGGCGTGAACCCGGCGCAGCTCGACGCCTACAAGCAGTGCCGCGAGTGGCTCGACAACGCGATCGAGCTCGTGCGGCCCGGCATGACCACGGACCGGATCGCCGAGGTCTGGCCGACTGCCGAGGAGCTGGGCTTCCCAGACGAGGAGACGTGCTTCGGCCTGCAGTTCGGCCACGGCATCGGCGTCGGCCTCTACGAGTCGCCGATGATCTCGCGCGTGCATTCGCTCGAGCATCCGGTCGAGCTCGAGCAGGGAATGGTGTTCGCGCTCGAGACCTACTGCGCGGCGACCGACGGCCGCTCCGCGGCGCGGATCGAGGAGGAGGTGGTCGTGACGGCCACCGGGTGCGACGTGATCACGCGCTTCCCGGCCGAGGAGCTGCTGGTGGCGGGGCGCACCTACGTGCGCGGCGCGGACCTCGTCGAAGGCTGCAACGGGAGCGTCCCCGAGGTTCCCGTCCCGGTCGTCGGGTCAGACGGCTCGCCGCGATGACGACTGGCACCGGCACCCACGAGCTCGCGGACGGGCAAGCGGGCTACCGCCTCGTCCGCCGCGAGGACATGGAGCTTTCCGGAGCGCTCGCCGGTCGCTCGTCCGGCCTCACGACCTGCCGGCTCGTCGGCGGCGCGCTCGGCTCGACGCACATGGCGCTGACGCTGGTGTCGCTCGCCGAGGGGCACGTCGACGCGCACCTGCACTCGTACGAGACCAGCTTCTACGTGCTCGAAGGCCGGCCGGTGCTCTACCTGGACGGCGACGGGATCGAGCTCGAGCCCGGCGCCTGCGGCGTGCTCCCCGTGGGCGTCCCGCATGCGTTCCGGTGCGACAACGCGGCGCGCTGGATCGAGATGGCGGCGCCGCGCCCGCGCCCCGACGGCAGCGACACGTTCTTTCTCGGACCTGCGCCGGAAGCGCCCGCGCGACCTCTCGACGTGCGCGACCCGCGAAACAAGAACCTTTTCCTGCTCACAGAGGGTGAGATGGACGTCGACCGCCTGAAGGTCGGAGCGGCGGTGGCGGCACCCACCGTGTCCGCGAGCATGGCGACGGCCGTCCTCGCCTACAGCGGGATCGCCGTGAAGATGCTGGTCGACCAGCGGCTCGACGCGCAGCTCCACACGATGTTCATGGTCGACTACCAGCCGGGCGCCGTCGCCCACCCGCACGATCACCCGTTCGAGGAGGCGTACTACATGCTCGACGGGGAGGTCGACGTCGTCGCCGACGGCGACCGCCACACGCTCCGGCCCGGCGACGCCTTCTGGACGGCGGCGGGTTGCGTGCACGCGTTCTACGAGACGCGAGGAGGGCGAGTGCGCTGGCTCGAGACCTCCGCGCCCGCACCGCCGCCGCGCCACTCCTACCGCTTCGAGCGCGACTGGGACTACCTCGCCGAGCGTCTTGCCAGCGGCGCCGACGGCGGGATGGCGT
This sequence comes from Actinomycetota bacterium, assembly GCA_039648875.1. GTDB lineage: Bacteria > Actinomycetota > Thermoleophilia > Gaiellales > Gaiellaceae > Palsa-739. Next base: position 15,027 of record JBBWZD010000179.1, on the reverse strand, counting down.
GAGCCGGGTCGACGACAGGGCGGCGGGCGTCACGCCCATCCCGTACAGCCCGCCGCTCGAGGACGCGTTCCTCCCAGGGAGCGAGCGCATCGCCGCGGAGATCCGCCGGCGGGCGGGGTAGGGAGCCGTGGCCGCCGTCAACCCGCCGCTCAAGCGACGGCTCGACCCTGCGATGGTCGGGAGCCGCCTGCGCGAGGAGCGCGAGCAGCGCGGCATGAGCCTGCGCGAGCTGGCGCGACGCGTCGGCGTCTCGCCGAGCCTCGTCTCGCAGATCGAGCTCGACCGGGTGAATCCGTCGGTGAGCACCCTCTACGCGCTCGTCACGGAGCTCGGCATGACGATGGGCCAGGTGTTCGGCGACGCCCGAGCGGAGGAGCGCATCGAGCGCCGGGAGCGCGGCGGCGACGGGCTCACCGAGCGTCCCGAGACGCGGCGCGTGATCACCCTCTCGTCCGGCGTGCGCTGGGAGCGGCTGACCCCGGACAGCGACAGCGGCGTCGACTTCCTCGACGTCCTCTATCCCGTCGGAGCGGAGTCGTGCCCGCCGGACGCGCTTACGACCCACGGCGGCAGGGAGTACGGCTACGTCAGGGACGGCACGCTGGGCGTGCGGGTCGGGTTCGACGAGTTCGAGCTCGGCGCCGGCGGGTCGATCGCGTTCGACTCGTCGTCTCCGCACCGTCTCTGGACGATCGGCGACGAGCCGGTGCGTGCCATCTGGGTGGTCATCGGGCGGCTGGCCGATCCTCGCGCCGACACCGCGGCGCCGTCGCCCGGGCGCGCGTTCTAGCCTGCCGACGCTACGTCCTGCCCAGGCGCAGGCGGCCGACGGCCAGCGCGTTCGAACGGGCGCGGGCGAGCAGCTCCGGTGCCTGGTAGAGCACGAGCGTCAGCAAGATCAACGCGCCGATCGTCATGTCCGCGTACTCCGTCGGCTGCTGGAACAGCGGCAGCACGTTGTTGATCTCGGTTAGGAAGAGCGCCGCCAGCAGCGTGCCGACGAACGATCCCCGGCCGCCCGACAGGCTGGCGCCGCCGAGAACGGCCGCAGCGATGCTCTCGAGCGCCTGGTTGCCGATGATCGGCGAGCCGATCTGAACCTCGGCGGCGAGATAGAAGCCGGCAAGCGAGGCCATCAGCGAGCAGACGACGAACGCGAGCAGAGCCGTGCGACCGGTGGCCATCCCAAGCCGCCGCGACGACGTCGCGTCGAGCCCGACAGCCCGCAGCGCGAGCCCCGTTCGCGAGCGGTACAGCCAGCCGTCGGCGAGCACGGCGAGGACGACCGCGCCGATGAAGGCGAGCGGCACGACGCCGACGCCCGTCGTCAGCGTGCTGACGACGTCGGCGTTGATCGTTCCCGTCGGGTAGGCGCGGAGCAGGAGCGAAGCGCCCTCGAGCAGGCTGAGGGTGCCCAGCGTGGCGACGATCGAAGGAAGGCGGAAAACGCGGATCAGGGTCGCGTTGACGATGCCGGTAGCCAGGCCGATGCCGACGAGCGCGAGCGCTCCCGGGATCAGTGCGGCGCCCGAGACCGAGGGGGTCAGCGTGAACGAGGCCGTGACGACGCACATCGTCATCAGGGCCGCGACCGAGACGTCGAAGCCGCCGACGAGGAGCGCGCTCGTCTGCCCGAGCGACACGAGGGCGAGCGGCAGCGTCGTGAGCAGGAGGCTGTTCACGTTCTCGCTGCTGAGGAACGCCGACGAATGCACTGCGGCGTATGCGCCGACCGCGACGATCAAGGTCGCCATCAGCGCGAGCGGCAACCAACCGCGCTTCACGCGGGGTGGCCTCCGCCCGCCGCGGCGGCCCGGACGGCGCCGACGCGTGTGCCGACGATCGCCTCGACGATCCGCCTCTCCCCGAGCTCGTCGCCCGGGATCTCCTCGACGATCTGCCCGCGCGACATGACGACGACGCGGTCGCAGAGACCGGAGAGCTCGAGCGGGTCGCTCGACTTGACGATGGTCGCGATGCCCTCGGCCGCCTTGGCACGCAGCGCCTCGTAGATGTCGAAACGCGCCCCGACGTCGACTCCCTGTGTGGGCTCCTCCGCCAGGAGGACCTTCACGTCGCCGCGCAGGAAGGGCCGCATCAGCGACACCTTCTGCTGATTCCCGCCGGAGAGAGAGTCGACCGGGTGGTCGATCGATGCCAGCCGGACGCGAAGCCGCCGAACGAGCTGGTCGACGGCACGCCGCTCGCGGCGCCTTCCCACCACGCCGAGTCGTCCCAGCCGCCGCAGGACCTGGATCGTCGCGTTCGTGCGGACGCTCAGAACCGGAAAGAGCCCCTCGCCCTTCCGGTCGCCGCTGAGCAGCACGACTCCCGCACGCAGCGGGCCGAGCGGCGAGTCCCGGTCGAGCGGCTTCCCGTCACACGTGGCGCTCCCGCTCGCGCGCTCGACGCCGGCGAGGGCGCGAAGGAGCTGCACCTGACCGTTTCCCTCGGCGCCGGCGATGCCGAGGATCTCGCCTCTGCTGACCGCGAGGTCGACCGGCCCGAAGCGCTCGCCGCGCAGGCCCGAGACGTCGAGCAGCACCTCGGACTGCGCGCTCGGCGCCCGCCGCTCCGGAAACGCGAGCTGGAGCGGGCGTCCGATCATCAGCGCGACGAGCGTCTCCTCGGACACCGACGCGGCCTCGTGGGTGCCCTGACCGACGCCGTCGCGGAGCACGGTGAGGCGGTCGGCGACGCCGAGCACCTCCGGCAGACGGTGGCTGACGTAGACGATGCCGACGCCCTCCCTCGCCTGGGCGAGCACGAGCCCGTGGAGCTGCTCGACCGCTTCGGGCCCGAGTGCCGTCGTCGGCTCGTCGAGGAGCAGCACCTTCGGCCGGATCAAGAGCGCCTTCACGACCTCCAGGAGCTGCCGCTCGGCCAGCGACAGCGACCCCGCCGCCGCCGTGGCGGGGACGGCGAGGTCGAAGTCCGCCAGTGTCGCGTTCGCCCAACTCCCGATGCGCCCGTAGCGCGGCCGGGCCGCGGCGGGCATGGCGAGGTAGAGGTTCTCCGCGACGGAGAGCTCCCGGACGTGCGAGTAGTCCTGATAGGCCATCCCCACCCCGAGCCCGCGGGCGCGGGCCGGGGAGGCGCCGGACAGCCGCCGCGCGCCGATCTCGACGATCCCCTCGTCGGGAGCGATGAAGCCGCTCGCGATCCCGAGCAGGGTCGACTTCCCGGACCCGTTCTCCCCGACGAGCGCGTGCACCTCGCCGGCACGGCACTCGAAGCTCACGTCGCGGAGCGCCTGCACCGCGGCGTACGCCTTCGAGACGCCCTGCAGCGACAGCACGACGGGAGTCGCGGGTCCGGGAGTCGACGTCATCGCACTTCGATCCTCGAGCAGCCTCCTACTTGTACATCCGGTGGAGCAGACTGAGCGGGATGAGCGTCGTCGCCGACGCCTGCTTCGGATATCCCTTGATGCACATGTCCCGCTTGGCTTGGTTCTGGAGCTGGACCGGGAACACGATCGTCGGCGGGATCTTCGCGCCCTTCAGCTTCATCAGGTCGGCCGTCAGGGCGACCCTGATCTGCGGGTTCCCGGAGGTGTAGTAGTAGATCCTGAGCTTCGGGTTCTTGAGCTTGTCGGCGAGGCAGCCGAGGGCCGTCTCGTCCGTCCGCATCGTCAGCACGCCCCGGAACGGGACCCCCGCGGCCTGGAACGCCTGGTAGGCGCCCTGCGCCATGAACAGCGAGTCCTCGTAGCTCCAGCCCTTGACGCTCTTGTGCTGCGCGAGGATGCCGGCCACGACCGATTGCACCTTCGACGGGTCCCAGTTCGTCGGCTCGTTCGCGATGACGTGGATCGACGACTTCAGCGCCGGCTGCTCGCATTTCTGCCAGCCGAGCGAGAGCGGGTTGCCCGGGAAGCCGCCGAGGAAGGCGATGTCGCCCGAGCCGACGTACCGGTTCATCACGGCCGCGTACGCCTTGCCGAGCTTGCAGGTGTCCTCGCCCACGACCGTCAGGTAGTTCGAGCCGGGCCCGGTCACGTAGCCCCAGGCGTACGTGGAGACGGGGATCCCGGCCTGGGTCGCCTGCTTGAACACCGGGATCATCGCGTCGCCGAAGTCGGGGTAGGTGACGATCGCGCTGACGTGCTGCGCGATCACGGAGCGGAAGTCGGCGAGCGCCTGGTTGAGGTCGGAGTGCGCGCTCCGGTAGATGATCTTCCCGATCTGCGGATAGGTGAGCGCCTGGAGGATGAACTCCATCCTCGACATCTGGCGATACACGTTCTCGCCGAACCCTTCGACGTAGGCGACGGTGAGCTTCCCGCCGGTGCCCGTGCTGCAGCCGTTGTTCTTCCAGCACTTGAGCGCGAGGTCGTAGTTGACCCGCTTCGTCACCCGGCCGAGAGACGCGAGCGCGATGTTGCGCGCCGCCCTGCTCGGCGGAAGGAGCCTCGCGTGGAAGAGCGCGTGGTTGAGGGTGGAGGCGGGCGCCTTGTAGGTCTCGCCGAAGCCGTGGCCCTTGCCGATCATGGGGTTCTTCTTGCCGACGAACCCCGACGGGCCGCCGGATGTCGTTGCATGCTTGCTGCCCGCGATGCCGCTCCCTGCTACGGCCAGCGCGACCGCGGCGACGGCCGCGAGCATCAGCATGACCAGCAGGACGAGCGTCCCGCGCTTGCGTGTCACTTGCGTGTCCTTCAGTCGGTGCATCTTCCCTCCCTTTCGAGCCTCAGCTCTCGTCCACGCCTGTGTGCGGACGGTTGTGTACCAGGGCCTTCGACGGCCGCAGCCCTCTGCCGAGCAGCGACGCGACTCGGTCGCCCGAGACGAGCATCCCCGCGATGATCGCGGCCCCGAAGACGACGTACTGCATGGCCGCCGACAGCCCCATGATCAGCAGCATCTGAGTGAGCAAGGTGAGGGCCAGCGCGGCGACCCACGTGGACGTGGCGCTCGCGAGCCCGCCCGCGAGGGCGGCACCGGCGATCACGACCGCGGCGATCGGCTCGAGCAGATACGCGCTGCCGAAGGCCGGGTCGATGCTGACGCGCACGCCGGCGAGCAGGACCGCCGCGACCGCGTAGAGCGTGCCCGCCGCGGTGTACGCGAGCACGACATGGGTCCGGACGCGCAGACCCGCAATCCACGCGGCCCTGGGGTTCGCCCCCACCGCCTGGAAGCGCCGGCCGACCGCCGTGTACCGGAGTACGAGGGCGACGGCGAGCGTGAGCGCGGCCCCCGTCCAGAAGACGACGCTGACGCCGAGTGGCTTCGAGGACGCCCACGACGAGAGGGACGACGGCACATCCGGCTGATTCGTGACCACGTCGCGCGAATACTTGCCGCTCCAGGCGAGCACGATCTGCCCGACCGCCAGCGTGACGATGAGCGGGTTGAGCCTCAGCAGGCCGACGAAGACGCCGTTGGCGAGGCCCACGAGCGCGCCGACGCCGAGGCAGGCGAGGATCGCGACGGCGAGCCTGTGGTTCGAGCCCGCGCCGACGCCCGCAATGAGGTTGCCGCCGAAGGAGATCACGCCCGGCGTGGACAGGTCGATGCCTCCCTGCATGACGACGAGCATCTGTCCGACGGCCGCTATCGCGAGGACGGTCATGTAGGGGAGGACGAACGACCAGGAGGTGCTCCGGAGAGCGGCGGGCGCGACGAAAGCGGCGACGACGACCAGCGCTCCCGTGGCCAGCCACACCGGCAGGAAGCGGGCGGCGACCGTTGCGCTCGCACCGAGGGCGCGCCCGAAGGCGCCCGCCGACCTGCGACCCGGGGGCGCCGACGAGGGGCTGGCCGCGACCACGTGGCATTCTGAGCAGGTCCGGAGCGCAGCGTCAATTAAGGCTTAACGATCGCGAGTCCGCCTGCGGCCGTATCGCCCGGACGTTGACGGCGCGACGCGCGACTGTTTATGCTCGCTGTACATGTGGTGGCGCGAGCACAACCGGGTTGCCGGGAAGCGTGCGACTGCGCCCCATCAGTTCACCACCGAGCCAAGGAGTGAGGCATGAGCTCGCAGCGGCTCTTGATCCGCGACGGCTTCGTCGTCTCGATGGATCCCGACGTCGGCGACATCCCGCACGGGGACGTCTACGTCGAAGACGGCAAGATCGTCGACGTCGGGCGGGATCTCGGCGTCTCGGACGCCGAGCAGATCGACGCAGCGGGGACGATCGTCATGCCCGGCTTCGTCGACACCCATCGGCACACGTGGCAGACGCCGGTGCGCGGCGTGCTTCCGTCTTGCACGCTCGACCATTACTTCGCGGTGATGCTCGGCCAGGTCGGCGGCTTCTACCGGCCGGAAGACGTCCACATCGGCGACTACGCCGGCTCGCTCGAGGCGCTGAACGCCGGCGTCACCACGCTGCTCGACTGGTCGCACATCAGCAACACCCCCGACCATTCGGATGCCGCGATCCAGGGTTTGAGGGACGCCGGCATCCGCGCGGTCTACGCCCACGGTGTCCCGACGGGCGGCGAGTGGTGGTCGTTCAGCGACCTCAACCACCCCGAGGACATCCGCCGCATCCGCGAGACCTACTTCTCGTCCGACGACGGCCTGCTCACCCTCGCCATGGCGGCGCGCCAGCCGGGCAACTCGAACTTCGACGTCGCGAAGCACGACTGGGAGCTCGCCCGGGAGCTCGGGATCCCGATCAGCGTGCACGTCGGCATGCGGCTGCACAACCTGCACTACCAACCCGTGAAGGACATGCACGACCTCGGCCTGATGGGGCCGGACGTCTGTTACATCCACATGACCGACCTGACGGACGAGGAGCTCGACTGGATCGCCGAGACGGGCGGCAAGGCCTCGATCGCGCCCTACGTCGAGATGCTGATGGGGCATGGGCCGCCCCCGACGGGCAAGCTGCTCGCTCGCGGCGTCCGCACGTCTCTCAGCGTCGACGTCGTCTCGAGCGTCCCCGGCGAGATGTTCACGCAGATGCGGACGGCGCTCGCGTACGACCGGATCCTCGCCTTCACCGACACGCCGGACGAGGCTTTCGCGCCGACACTCACGCACAGAGACGTGCTCGAGTTCGCGACCATCGAGGGCGCCAGGGCCTGCGCGCTCGAGGACAGGGCCGGCTCGCTCGCGCCCGGGAAGCAGGCCGACATCGTCCTGCTGAAGACACACGCGATCAACACGGCGCCGATGCTCGATCCGACGGCCACGATCGTCACCTTCGCCGACACGTCGAACGTCGACTCGGTCTTCGTCGCCGGGCGCGCGGTGAAGCGCAACGGCGAGCTCGTCGACGTCGACCTCGACGCCGTGATCCGCAGGCTGGAGGAGTCGCGCGACCACATCCTGTCGCGCGGCGGGCTGCTGCCGGAGTGGGCGTCGGAGCCGGCGGCGGTCTAGGCGCCGTGGCCGGCGGGAGCGTCCTCGTCGTCGGTGGGACCCGCGGCCTCGGCTGCGAGATCGCACGGTTCTACGTCGACCGTGGCCGCGACGTGGTGGTCACCGGTCGCGATCGCGGCCGCGCGGAGGCGTGCGCGGCAGAGCTCGGCGGCTCGACCCGGGGCGTCGACCTCGACCTTGCCGAGCCGGAGACGATCGCGGATCGTCTTGCCGAGGTCGGCGAGGTCGAATACCTCGTGCTCGCGGCGATCGAGCGCGACACCAACAGCGTGGGGGAGTACGACATCTCCGCCGCGCTGCGACTGGTCACGCTCAAGCTCGTCGGCTACACCGAGGTCGTGCACGCGCTCCTACCGCGGCTCGGCGACGACTCGGCGATCCTGATGATCGGCGGCCTCGCGCGCGACCGGCCCTATCCCGGCTCGACGACCGTCACCACGGTGAACGGCGGCATCACCAGCCTCGTCCGGACGCTGGTGATCGAGCTGGCGCCGAGGCGCATCAACGCGCTTCATCCGGCGATCGTGGGCGACAGCCCGCAGTGGCGCGACATGCCGGCGGAGCGCTTTCAGGCCCTCGTGCAGCGGACGCCGTCCGGGCGGCTCGTGACGATGGCGGAGGTCGTCGACGCTTCACGTTTCCTGCTCGAGAACGGCGGCATGAACGGCGTCAACCTGGCCGTGGACGGCGGCTGGATGTGCACGTGACGGGCGAGGATCGCCCGATCGCTCGACCGTTCCACATTCGCACGCAGAGTAGACACGCGGGTCTCGTCCCTTGATCATGGTTGCGTGTCGTCCACGCTCCCGACCGGCGTCGTCACCTTTCTCTTCACCGACGTCGAAGCGTCGACGAAGCTTCTGCATGAGCTGGGAGACGCATACGCGGACGCTCTGCACGAGCATCGGCGGCTGCTGAGGGAGACGTTCACGGCGCACGACGGCGCCGAGGTGGACACCCAGGGCGACGCGTTCTTCGTCGCGTTCGGCCGTGCATCGGATGCGGTTGGTGCAGCCGCTGATGGGCAGCTGGCACTTGCGGGCGGCCCGATCAACGTGCGCATGGGACTGCACACGGGGGAGCCCCGGCTGACCGACGAGGGCTACGTCGGCCTCGACGTCCACAAGGGAGCCCGGATCGCGGCAGTCGGTCACGGAGGGCAAGTGCTCCTGTCGCAGGCGACGCGCGCGCTCGTGGACGCCGAGGTGCGCGATCTCGGCCCCCACCGCCTCAAGGACGTGAGCGTGCCGGAGCGCATCTTCCAGCTCGAGATCGACGGGCTCCCCTCCGAGTTCGCGCCTCTGAAGACGCTCGAAGCGGGGATGCGGAATCTCCCGGCTCCGCGCACGTCGTTCGTGGGTCGGACCGACGAGCTCGCCTCGATCGACCGCATGCTCGACGAGCCCGACTGTCGGCTGCTGACCCTGGTCGGTCCGGGCGGTGTCGGCAAGACGAGACTGGCGCTCGAGGCAGCCGCTCGCAGGATGGACCGCTATCAGCACGGCGTCCACTTCGTTCCGCTCGTCGGTGTGCCGGCACCCGAGCTGCTCGCGTCCGCCGTCGCCGAGCGCCTGCAGTTCCAGGTCGACAACGCGCACAGCGCAATCCCTGCCCGCGACCAGCTGGTCGACTTCCTGCGCGAGCGGGCCGCGCTGCTCGTGCTCGACAACTTCGAGCACCTGCTCGATGCGCGGGACCTGCTCACCCAGGTGATCGAGCACGCTCCGCAGGTGGAGCTGCTGACGACCTCGCGGGAGCGCCTCCAGGTGCAGAGCGAGTGGGTGCTCGACCTGGATGGGCTTCCAGGCGGGAGCGGGAATGGGAGCGCGGCCGACAGCGCCGCGTTGCGCCTGTTCGTCGACCGCGCGCGCCACGTCGACGGCGGATACGAACTCACCGACAGCGAGCGCCCGCACGTGGAGCGTGTCTGCCGCCTCGTCAACGGGATGCCGCTCGGCATCGAGCTCGCCGCGGCCTGGGCCTCGACCCTTCCGTGCAGCGAGATCGCGGACGAGATCGAGCGGAACATCGGCTTCCTCGAGACGTCGATGCACGACGTCCCGGAACGGCACCGCAGCCTCCGCGCCGCGTTCGATCAGTCGTGGCGGCTTCTCGCGGACGACGAGCGGCGCACGTTCTCGCGCCTCGCGGTCTTTCGTGGCACCTTCGCACGGGATGCCGCGGCCGCCGTGGCCGGAGCTGGTCTCGCGGAGCTCCACTCGCTGGTGAGCAAGTCGCTCGTGCGTCGCGCTGGAGTCGGCCGCTTCGAATTGCACGAGCTTCTTCGCCAGTACGCCGCCGAGCGGCTGGCGGCTGAGCAGGTGGAGCTCGCGGCCGCGCGAGAAAGCCACGCGCGCTTCTACGTCGGGATGCTCGCCGAGCGGGCCGGCGCGCTCCTCGGCGCGCACATGATGGAGGCGCGCGACGAGCTTCGCGTGGAGATCGACAACCTGCGGGCCGCCGCGGAGTGGGCCGTCGTGGAGTGGGGGGAGGACGACGCGCGGGCCCTTCTCGCGTCCCTCCAGGCGTTCTTCTGGGCGCACGACTGGTACGAGGGATCGCAGACGTTCGCGCAGTTGCTCGAGCTGCTCGAGCCCTCGCCTGGCCGCCCGATCGATGCCGGAACGGCGAGCAACGTCTTGCTCTGCGCTCGCGCCTACCAGACCTATCTCGGCAGCGCGCTCGGCTATGACGAGAACCTGGACGCGATCGCGCGCGGATGTCTGCCGGTGCTGCGCGAGCGACGGCTGACCAGAGAGCTCGGCGTCTGCTTGCTGGCGCTCGGCACGAACGACTGCTACCGCGACCTCTACCCGGAGTCGCTCGCAAGCCTCGAAGAGGCAGTCGACGTGGCCCGATCTGCCGGAGATGGCCTCGTCGTCGCGGGTTCGCTCTCATGGCTCGGTTTCGTCCGTCTTCTCCTCGACGACCTCACCGGCGCTCGATCCGCGTTCGAGGAGTGCCGCGCTGTTTCGGCGGAGCTCGGCGGCGCTTTGATGCTCGGCTTCTCAATCAGCAAGCTCGGGCTGCTGGCGGACGGCGAGGGCGACTTCGTGACGGCGATCGGCCTTCACCTGGAAGCCCGCGAGCTCTTCGCGAGAGCCGGCGACGAGGCCGGGGCGGGCTACACCCAGAGCCGCGCCAGCATGAGCGCCTACTGCGTCGGCGACTACGAGCAGGCGATGGAGCACGCGCTCGCGGGCTACGAGGGATTCGAGCACGCGAATCACCGCTGGGGGATGACGGCTGCTCTCTGCCGGCTCGGCTTCGCGGCCGCCGCGCTCGGACGCTTCGCCGAGGCTCGCGGGCATCTACGCCGCGCGCTCGCGCTCGCTCGGGATATGCAGGCCACCTCGCTTCTGCTGCACGCGCTGAGCGGCATCGGCGTCCTTCTGTGTCGAGAGGGCGCAGACACACGCGCGGCGGCGGTGTTGATGTTCTGCCTCGAGCACGAGGCGATGCCCGCTACGTACAGGCTCGTGGCACAGCCGACCCTCGACGAGCTACGGGAAAGACTCGATCCCGAGGAGCTGGCGGCGGCGCGTCAAGCGGCTGCCGAACTCGACCTGGACGAGCTCGCAGCGGACACGCTCGAAGCAGGGGTGCGGTAGCGCGGCAGGATCGCCGCAGCACGCTGCTGTTAGTCGTCGGGCAGGCCTGCTAGGTGGAGCGCGTCGCCGAGCTCAGCGTTCTTGTCGGGGTTCGCGAAGCGCGCGGATCGGATCGCGGTGGAGACGGTGAGGGCCGGCTCTACCTGGCGCAGTCGGTCTGCCACCACCCTTGCTTCTTCGCGGCGGCCGAGGTTGGCCAGAGCAGCCGCGTGTAGGACGTAGGGCATGGTGAACTTTGGATTCGATTGACTTGCTCGGCTCGCCGCGGTGGCCGCCTCCGTGAAGCGGCCCGCGGCGAAGTGTGCGTACGCGAGGCCGACGTAGGGCAGGTACAGAAGCGGGTCGAAAGGACTGAGGCGGATCGCGCGCTCTGCCTGGTCCAGGGCTATCGCATCGTCGCTCTTCCAGGCGCGGACGATAGAGCTGAAACCGAGCGCCATGGCCGACGAGCTCGAGAGCGCGAAGGATCGGTCAAAGGCAGCGATCGCGGTCTCGTAGTCGTATTCGATTACTGCGAGGACAAAGCCCGCGGTCGCGAGCGCTGCGGCATCGTCGCCACCGACGGCGATCGCGGTGCGCGCATGATGGAGCGCAGCTTGTCTTGCTTCGTCGTGGAGGCCGGCCCGCAGATATCGCTGCTCGTGGCACCAGGCGATGGCCGCGTGTGCCGCGGCGTAGCCTGGCTCCAGCTCTACCGCCCTGGCGAGCAACGTCAGGCTTTCGTGGGCGTCCTCCGGCATCGCCGTGAAGGTAGACGGCAGCGCACGGAGATAGAGATCGTAGGCGTCGAGGCTGTCGGGCCGCTTGCGCCGCGCGCGCTCGATCTCCGCTCTGCGCAGCGTTGGCTCGATGACACCGACGACGCTGATCGTCAGCTCGTCTTGGACGGCGAAGATGTCGTCGAGCGCGCGGTCGTATTGGTCGGCCCAGATGTGGGTGCCGGTTCCGGCGTCGATCAGCTGAGCCGTGATGCGGACGCGGTTCCCGGATTTCCGGACACTCCCTTCGAGGACGTAGCGCACGCCCAATTCGCGGCCGACCTGCTTCACATCGATCGCTTTGCCCCTGTAGGCGAAGCTCGAGTTGCGGGCGATGACGAAGATCCACTTGATCCGAGAGAGGCCCGTGATGATGTCTTCGACCATGCCGTCGGCGAAATAGCTCTGCTCCGGATCGCCGCTCAGATTGGTGAACGACAGCACCGCAATCGACGGCTTATCCGGGAGCGGCAAGCTCGGTCGCGCTCCTCCTTCCGCGACACCGAGGGAACCGACCGCTCCATCCCGCCTGGCATCCGCTGCCTCGGGAACGAACGCCCAGAGGTGCCACTCGCCGGGGACGCCCTTGAGCTCTTGCAGGCCTCGATCGCGGAACTCGAGGCCTGATCCGGCGACCAGATCCCGCACCGTGCCCGACACAAGAACCTCGCCTGGCTCCGCCGCAGACATCACCCGGTTAGCGATGTGCACGGCAATCCCGCCGATCTTTCCGTCGGCAGCCTCGGTCTCTCCGGCGTGCAAACCAGCTCGGATCGAAACACCAAGCTCGGAGACTGCCCCGACGATCGCGTCGGCGGCGCGCACCGCCCGAGCAGGCTGATCAAAGGCGGCAAAGAAGCCGTCTCCGGCGGTATCGACCTCTCGGCCACGGTACCGGCGGAGCTCTCGGCGAACCGCAGCGTGGTGGGCCGCCACCAGCCGCTGCCAAGACTCGTCACCGAGTCTGACGGCCAGATCGGTGGAGCCCACGATGTCCGTGAAGAGGATCGTCGCAAGCAGCCGCTCTGGCGATCGGCGGGATCGGAACACGGGCACAGTCTCTTGAGTTTCGATCCCCGCCGTGACGATGGCAACGGCTGACGTTCGCGCGGCGACCGGGCTAGCCGATGAGCAGCTTGAAGCCGTGGTCCCAGGCGCCGCGCGCGCCGCCGATCTTGACCCAGGCGATGCAGAGTGCTTCCAGCTCGCGTGCGCCGTCGATGCCGCCGATGTCGACCGGCTCGGGCCAGCCGAAGTCGGCCAGCACGTCTCCGACAATGCCTTTCGCGTCTTCGTCGTCGCCCGCGATCAGCATCGTCGGCTGGCCCTCGCGGAAGCTCGGGTCGACGAAGTACGGGCTGCCGATGATGTTGAAGGCCTTCACGACCCTCGCATCGGGCAATGCGCGCTGCACGCGCTCGCCGAGCGAGTCCTCGCCGCTGATCGCGAGCTTGGGCGGGAAGCCCGCGGAGAAGTCGAGGGGGTTGGTTGCGTCGATGATCACCTTGCCGCTGAAGTTCTCACGGCCGGCGTCGGTGATCGCCTGTTCGGCGGCGGTGCCAAGGACCGCCAAACAGAGCAGCTCACCGTGCGCAGCGGTCTCGGCGAACGTGCCAGCCTCGATGCCCGCTCCCTCGCCGGCCAGCCAATCGCGCAGTTCAGTTTTGTCGGGATCGCGCGAGCCGATCATCGCGCCATGCCCTCGACTGGCGAACCCGGAGGCTAGGCGCCGCCCCACTTCGCCGCTTCCCAGCACGCCCACCCGCCTCTGCGTCAGCCGCCGACTCGCCATCTCCCACTCGTCTCGTCCCTGCGATCCGTCGCATCCCGCGTCTGAGACTTACCGACGTCGGTCGCGACTCTACGTGCGCGCGGGCGCTCGAGCACCCGAGCAGGCCCGCTTTAGCGCTGGAGTGGACATACGTGACTCCTCGGTCTACTACGCAGGCCGCACGTTACGAGGTCGCGCCGCCTTCGGCGCCTTCGAAACCCGAGAGCTCTCGCTGCCGGCTCACGACTGGTTTCCGTCCTAGGCAGCAAACGATCCGATCCGACGCCATGAACCCCGGTTGGCGGCATGCTGCGACACCGCGTCTCAGCCCGTCCGCTCGCGCGGCGCTTGCGGCGGGGCCATTCATGTCGGCGTCCGGAGATCTCCGTGCGCGCTCCAGGCGAGAGAACGCTCGCCCAGCCGAGCGGAGGCCCAGCGGCTTTCAATCTCCTCGTCGATCCCAGACCTCTCGAAGAAGCTCGTACACCGTCATCGGTTCGCCGAAGCGACCGCGGCCCTGGCTGCGCACTCTGAAGCCGAGGCCGGCCGCGAGATGACGCGACGGTTGGTTCTCCCCCCCTCGATGTACGCGGTCACGCTCTCGACGCCGGCACGACGCCAGAGGTCACCGATCGCCACGCGCATCGCCTCCGTCGCGATTCGTTGGTTGCGCCGGTTCTCCCTCACCCACCAGCCTGCTTCGACTTCGTTTGGGGCGATTCCCTCGATGCCGTCGCCCGCGAAACGCAGCTCAGCGACACCGAGGAAGCTGTTGTCCCCGAGGTCCCGGATCGCCCATGGGCCGAATCCGTGCTCTCGCCATTGCAGTTCAGCGGCGCGGGTGTCACGCAGTGCATCGTCCGAGTTCCCCGACGCTCGTGCGTGGTCGGCTTCGTCGAGCGGGGAAAGAGGCGTCAGGATCAGCTGTGCCCTTCGGAGAGTCATCGCTTGCTTCGCCGAGTCTCCTACCGAGCGTCCTTGCACGCCTCTCATTATTGCCCGAGCGCTCAGGGGCCTTCCCGAACACTGGCCCAGGCCACCTCTCCTGCCGCCAGGACTTGTCGGGTCTTACTCCCCGGCGTGATCGGGGACGACCTCGCAGAACTTCACCGTGTCGATGAACTGCCGGAACTGCTGGAGCTTGCCGTCACGCACATTCCAGACGTGCACCACCGGGATGTCCAGCTTCTTGCCGGTGGCCTTCCCTGTCCCCGTGTAGCGGACGACCGCCGCCACCGCGTCCCCCGCGGCGATGAATTCGTCCGGCGTAACCGCGAAACCAACAACGTCCTGGCTGATCGGGCCGAAGACGTTCTCAGCCACGGCGTCACCTCCGTGATACACGCCGCCGTAGGGCATCCCCGCGGCCTCATGCCACGCGATATCGGCCGCCATTGCGCCCAACACCGCCGCCACGTCACCACGCCCGAAGGCCTCGTACGTGTCTTTGACCAGTTCTAGGCTCTGCTCGCCCACGACTTCCTCCTCACGAAGATGCCCACCGAGTGGCGAGTCGCCTCCAACAGTCCCACGCGCCGGTCGC
>JBBWZD010000155.1:0-17906 GCA_039648875.1 Actinomycetota bacterium | reverse complement strand
CGCAGCCACGCCCGCCAGCAGAGGTCGATGTCCTCGAAGTCCATGAAGAACGTCTCGTCGAAGCCGCCGAGCGCGAGGAGCAGGTCGCGGCGCACGAGCATGGCGGCGCCGCTCGCGGTGAGGGTCGGCACCACGACGTCGGCGGCGACGGTCAGCAGCAGGTCGAAGCCCGGCAGCGGGCGGCGGAGCAGGGGGCCGCGCCGCAGCGCCGAGCGTGCGTGCACGAGCCGGGAGCCCTCCCAGTCCATCTGGCGGGCGTCGGCGGCGAAGCGCCGGCCGTCCTCGAGCAGCGCCTCCGCCAGCAACTCCAGGCAGCGGGCGTCGAAGGCGACGTCGTTGTTCGCCAGCAGGACGAGTGGCGCCTCCACGGCGTCGACGCCGCGGTTGTACAGGTGGCCGAGGCCGAGGTTGTCCACCCGGAGGACCTGCGCGCCGAAGCGAGCGGCCAGCGCAGGTCCGCCGTCGGTCGACGCCCCGTCGACGACGACGACATGGCTCGGCTCGAGCGTCTGGGCGCCGAGGCTCTCGAGGCAGTCGCCGAGCACCCGCTCGCCCTGGTAGTTGCCGATCACGACCGCGACGTCAGGCGTCATCGAGCTCCCGCAACGCCGCGGCGAGGAGCTCGCGGAAGCGGGGGGCGGAATGCTCGCGCACCACGTACTCGCGCCCGGCCCGCCGCATCCCGGCGAGGCGGGCCGGGTCGCGCAGCAGCCCCGCCGCCGTCTCCGAGAGCTCCGCCGGGTCGAAGCCTTCGAGGACGCGCCCGCCGTTCGAGCTCCGGACGAGCTCCTCCGGGCCGCCGCAGGGCGTGACGAGGACGGGCACCCCCGCCGCGAGCGCCTCTGCGACCACGATCCCGAAGCCCTCCTGCCGGGACGGCAGGACGAAGAGCGACGCCTTTCGCAGCTCGGCCGCCACCGAGGCGACGGGGCCGGCGGCGTGGACGCCGGCGGGCAGCGCCACGGCCGGCGGCTGGCCCACGAGCCGGAGCCGCGCCTCGGGGACGCTCTCGCGAAGCAGCTCGAACGCCGCCAGGAGCAAGCCGACATTCTTCCGCGGATCGGAGGCGCGCCCCACGAAGACGACGGTCGGCGCCGCCAGTCGCTCGACCCACCGTGCCTCGGCCTCGGGCGTAAAGCGCTCGACGTCCACCGGGATCGGCAGCACCCGCGCGCGAACCGGGAGCGACGCGGCGGTCGCCGGCGAGGCCGCATACACCTGCGCCGCCCGGTGCAGCACCTCGCGCTCGAGCCGGCGGAGCAGCGGCGCGTTCAGGGCGAGCGCCAGCCGTTGCGGCCGTGGCAGCCACGCCCTGCGGGAGTCCCATTCTGCGTCCAGGGACGTCGCGAGCCACGCGGCGAAGGGGCGGCCCGACCGCGCCGCCGCGTAGCCGTACGGGGCCGCGGCGGCGACAACCCACGCCGAGCGAGCGTGCCGAATCCGCCCCCGGAGGCGCCGCGCGGCGAGGAGCTGCGCCAGCGAGTCGACCCCCGGCACGAAGCGGGGATGCAGGAGCTCGGGCGAGCGTCCGAGCTCCTCCGCGCCGGAGGCGAAGGCGCGGACGAGCGCCGCGCTGCCTCCCCCGAAGCCGGGATCCTGCGTCACGACCGCCAGGTCAGGCGAGCCGCTCGTAGATCCGCTCCTGCTGCGAGACGACCTCGGCCCACGACAGCTCCCCCGCCAGCTCGCGGCCGCCCCTGCCGAGCGACGCCCGGAGCTCGTCGTCGCCGAGGAGGCGGCGCAGGGCCTCCCGCGCCGGCTCGAGCTCGTAGGGCACGACGAGGGCCGCGCGGTCGCGGACGAGCTCCGCGATGCCGCAGCGGTCGGAGACGAGGGACGCCGTGCCCGCGGCCGCGGCCTCTGCGGCGACCATGCCGAAGTTCTCGTGCGCCGAGACGAGGGCGCTCACGTCGGCGTCGGCGAACAGCTCGAGCGGCGGCGCGCCCGCAGCCGGCCAGGGGCCCAGCAGCTGGACGCGGCGCTCCAGGCCGAGAGCGCTCCGCAGGGCGACCAGCTCCGCGTGGACCCCGTGGCGGTCGTCGGGGCCGACGATCGCGAGGTGCGCCTCCGGGAGGTCCGCGAGCGCCCGCACGAGCAGATCGAGGCCCTTGCCGCGCGCGATCCGGCCGACGGAGAGAACGAGCGGCGTCGCCGCGTCGAGCCCGAGCCTCCTGCGCAGCGGCCCCGGCCGCGCGGCGGGCGGGGCCGGCGCCGGAAAGCCGTTCGGGCGGACGACGATCCGCGAGGCGGGAGCGCCGGCGCCCGAGTACTCGACGGCTTCGACGCGCGACGCCGCGAGGAGCAGGCCCGCGCCACGCAGCACCGGGCGGTACAGGCTCGCGTCGAGGGCGCGCTTCAGGGCGACCTTCCGCAGCTTGGGGCGCACCATCCCGAGCCCCTCGAAGACGTAGGGGACGCGGCGCCTCCGGGCCCACGCCGAGGAGATCGTGCCGACGAAGTCGCGGAAGCCGAACACGTGCACGAGGTCCGGGCGATCCAGCCCGTCGAGCTCGCGCCACACGGAGGGGGTGATCCCCATCCACCGGTAGCGGAGCGGCGTCGGCAGGTAGTGAACCCGTGCACCGTCGACCTGCTCCACGCGGCCGCGCCGCGGCGGGCTCGACTCCAGGTCGGTCAGCGAGCTCGTGACGACGTCGACGGCGTGGCCACGGGCCACGAGGCCGCGGGCCAGCTCCCGCATCACCGAGATCGGCCCTCCGAAGGCGCTCGACGGCCAGTAGGCGGGGGCGGCGAAGAGGATCCGCATCAACCGCGGCGCACTGCTGCGTCCGCGGCGAGCATGTCGGAGAGGAAGACCCGCAGCCCGACCTGCGGCTCCCAACCGAGATCCACGCGCACGCGAGTCGGATCTGCGCCGATCGCGGCGGGATCGGCCGGACGTACGAACTCCGGGTCGACGACGACAGCCGTCTCGGCCGAGTGCTCGAAGGCGGCGTGCCAGCGCAGCGGGTCGTCGCCGTCCAGATCCCACACGAGCTGGAGCCCCGCGAGCGCGAAGGCGCAGTCGATCAGCTCCCACGCATGGTGCAGCCGCCCGGTGCCGAGGACGTAGTCCCGGTACTCGCTCGCGGCGTCGCTCACGCTCCGCAGCGACGTCTGCCGCGCGATCATGATCATCCCGTCGACGTAGTCGGGCGCGAAGCCCCAGTCGCGGCGGGCCTTGAGGTTGCCGACGCGCAGTGGGCCCTGGGCGGCGCCGAGGCGCAGCGCGTCCACGTGGTCGACGACCTTCCGCGTCAGGAAGCCGGCCCCGCGCCGATGGGACTCGTGGTTGAAGAGGATGCCGCAGGCGATTCGAAGGCCGTACGACTCCCGGTAGCTGCGGCAGAGGAGGTGTGCGGCAGCCTTCGCCGCCGCGTACGGGCTCTGCGGATTCAGCGGAGCATGCTCGTCGTGCACCGTCTCGCCGCCCGGGACGAAGCCGAACATCTCGCCCGACGACGCCTGGTAGAAGCGGGTCTCCGGACTGTCCTTGCGGATCGCGTCGAGCAGGTGCACGACCGCGTGCGCGTTCGTCTGCCAGGTCGCCCGGGGATCGGCGAACGAGCCGGCGACGCTGCTCTCGCCCGCGAGGTTGTACAACTCCTCCGGCCGGATGTCCCCGACCAGGGCGGCAAGCGGCGCCGGCTCGGCCAGGTCGCGGCGAACGACCTGGAGCCCGGCGCTCTCGCCGAAGAGCTCCTGGGCCGCGGCGACGTCGCGTACGGGCGCGTACACCGTCCAGCCGTCGTCGAGCAGACGCTTCACGAGGAAGTAGCCGTCCTGTCCCGTCGCCCCCGTGACGATCGCGGTTCGCTCGCGCATGCGCGCAGTCTAGGACGCCGCACGCGCCGCTAGCCTTGCTCCCGATGCCGGGCCGCCCGCGACTCCTCCTGCTCAACCAGTACTACTGGCCGGGCGTCGAGGCGACCGCCTACCTCCTTGCCGAGCTGTGCGAGGCGCTCGCGGCGGAGTACGACATCACCGTCGTGACCGGCAAGGTGCGGGGGCGGCCGGAGCTGCCGTCGCGGGAGACGCGGAACGGCGTCCAGATCGTCCGGGTCGAATCGGCGGCGTACGACCGCGCCCGGCTGTCGCGGCGCGCGCTCAACTACACGACCTACCTGGCGCAGGCGCTGCGGCTGGGGCTCGTCCTGCCGCGGCCGGACGTCGTCCTCTGCGGCACCGATCCGCCCATCGTCGGTGCCGTCGCGAGCGCCGTCGCCCGCCGCCACAGGGCGCCGCTCGTCGTGATCAGCGAGGACATCTTCCCGGAGATCGCGGTCGCGCTGCACCGCCTCGAGAGCCGGCCGCTCGTCACCATCCTCCGCCTGCTCGTCCAGTCCTACCTGCGCCGCGCCGACCGGGTGGTCGCGCTGGGAGAGGCGATGCGGGAACGGCTGGAGGAGAAGGGGGTGCCGCCCGAGCGGCTGCGCGTGATCCCGAACTGGACCGACGTCTCCGCGCTGCGGCCGCAGCCGAAGAGCAACGCCTGGGCGTCCGAGCAGGACGTCGGCGGGCACTTCGTCGTCATGCACGCCGGCAACGTCGGACACGCACAGGACCTGGCGACGCTGATCCGCGCCACCACGTTCCTCCGCGACCTCGACCTGCGCGTGATGATCATCGGAACGGGCGCGCGGCGCGCGGAGCTGGTCGAGCTGGCGCGGGTGCTCGAGGCCGACCAGGTGCGCTTCCTCGAGTTCCAGCCGCGCGAGCGGCTGGCCGAGGCGCTCGCGGCGGCCGACGTGCACGTGGTGGGACTCGCGCGCGGGCTGACCGGCTACCTCGTTCCCAGCCGCATCTACGGCGTCCTGGCCGCCGGGCGCCCGGTGCTCGCCGCCGCGGAGGAGCAGAGCGAGACCGCGCGCCTCGTCAGCCGGGCCGGCTGCGGGGTCGTCGTGCCGCCGGGCGAACCGCTGGCCCTGGCGGAGGTGATCCGCGCGTGCCACGACGGCGTCTACCCGCTCGAGGAGATGGGACGGCGGGCGCGCGAGTACGCCGAGGCCGAGGGAGACCGCGCCGTGGCGGTGGGGCGGTACCGCGCCCTGCTCCTCGAGGTCGCCGGTGCTCGCGGCTGAGATCCTCTTCTGGGGCTCGCTCCTCGCCCTCGCGTGGACCCACGCCGGCTATCCACTCGCGGCGCGCGCCCTCGCGCGGGCGCGGGGCCGGCCGGTGCGCAAGGACGACGCCGCCCTGCCCATGGTCGCGGTCGTCGTGGCGGCGTGGAACGAGGAGGCGGTGATCGAGCGGCGGGTCGAGAACCTGCAGGCGCTGGACTATCCGCCCGAGAAGCTCGAGCTGGTCGTGACCTCCGACGCGTCGACGGACCGGACGGAGGAGCTCGCGCAGCGCGCGGGCGTCCGGGTCGTCCGCAACCCGCGCGGCGGCAAGGTGGCGGCGCAGAACCGAGCCGTGCGCGAGACGGACGCCGAGATCCTCGCCTTCTCCGACGCGAACGCCACCTGGGCGTCCGACGCCCTGCGCAAGCTCGTCCGCAACTTCGCCGATCCCGACGTCGCCTACGTGTGCGGGCGCGCCAACCTCGAGACCGACGACGGCCGGACGAAGGAGGGCGTGTACTGGCGCTACGAGCTTGCCCTCCGCGCCGACGAGTCCCGGCTCGGCTCGATCACCGGCGGCAACGGCCCGATCTACGCGGTGCGGCGAGAGGACTACATCGAGGTCGACCCGCGCTTCGGCCACGACCTGTCGCTGCCGTACCTGCTGGTGCAGCGCGGCCGCCGCGCTGTCTACGAGCCCGAGGCGAACTCGTACGAGAAGGCGACGCCGACGTCGGAGCACGAGTACCGGCGCAAGGTGCGGATGTTCGAGCACTGCTGGGCGATCGTGCTCGAGGGCAAGATGCTGCGCCGCCTGCGCCCGCTCTACCTCGTCGAGCTGCTCTCGCACCGGCACCTTCGCTACGCGAGCGGCCTGCTGCACCTCGTCCTGCTCGGCACGTCGGTCGCCCTCCTCGGCCGCGGCACCGTCTACGCCGTCGCGCTCGGGCTCCAGCTCGGCGTGCTTGCGGCCGCGCTCCTGGGCGTCGGGCTGCCGCGCTATTACGTGCTCGTGACCTGGGCGACCGTCGTCTCCCTCTGGAACTACCTGCGGCGCGGCGTGCCCGTCACGTGGGACGCCGCCGAGGGCACGCGCTGACGACGTTCCACGAGGCGCAGCCCGAGGTGCTGCGGCGGATGGACGCGGCCCGCAACTACAACGGCTGGCTGCTCGACCGCGCCCGGCCTCACCTGGGCGCGCGCGTGCTGGATCTGGGAGCCGGCATCGGCACGTTCTCGCTCGCGCTGGCCGACCTGGGGAAGGAGCTCGTCTCGGTGGAGCCCGACCCGGCGCTCGCGCCGCTCCTGCGCGAGCGTCTGGCGGAGCGGAGCGGTGCCCTCGTCGTGGAGCAGCCGCTGGAGGAGCTGCGCGGCGAGACGATCGGCGGCAACGTCGACTCGGTCGTCTGCTTCAACGTGCTCGAGCACATCGCCGGCGACGTGGAGGCGCTGCGCCGCATGCACGGGCTGCTGCGGCCGCGCGGGCGGCTGCTGCTGCTCGTTCCCGCGCATCCGGCGCTGACCGGGGCGGTCGACGCAGCCGTCGGCCACGAACGCCGGTACACGCGCTCGAGCCTCGCCGCCGCTGTCGGCGCCGCCGGCCTCGACGTCCGGGAGCTGCGGCACGTCAACCCCGTTGGTGCACTCGGCTGGCTCGTCTCGTCCCGGCTGCTACGCGTCGACGACGTCCCGACCGGCCCGCTCGCCCTGTACGACCGGCTCGTGCCGGTCATCCGCCGGCTCGACGCCCTGCGGCTCCCCTTCGGGCTCTCGCTCTGGTGCGTCGCGCAGAGCGGGTGACGGCGCGAAGAAGGGGGCGAGGAGGAGGGCGAGCGCGGCCGTTCGGAGCAGGTCCTTCGGATAGGTCGTCACCGCCCGCGTCACGCACGCCAGCAGGAGCGCCAGCGGGAGGAACGCGGCCTCGGCGGGCCCCCGCAGGCGCAGCGCGCGCAGGCCGAGCACCGCGAGCAGGCCCGCGAGCACCAGCAGCAGTCCGACGTGCGCGTCCGCCATCTGGTAGGTGTCGGGGCCGAGGTCGTACAGCTTGCGGCCGTTCTCGACGAGCGCCTGGCGCCACCCGCGGAGCGGAACGCCCAGCCCGCCGGCGCCGTGGGCAAAGGGCCACGCGCCGAGGTGGACGCGGAGCCAGACCCACCAGGCGAGCGCGGGCACGGGCGAGGCGGCGAGGAGGAGCGCGCGGAGCGGCGAGGCGCGACGGCGCCAGAGCTCCCAGGCTGCGAGCGCCGGGCCGACGAGCAGGAGCGGCTCCTTCGCGAGCGAGCCGAGCGCGAACGCCGCGATCGCCGCCCCCCACCTGCGGTGGACGTATGCCAGCAGCCCGAGCAGCAGCAGGGCAGCCGCCAGCGGCTCGGCGAGGTCGTTCATGGCTGCGATCAGCAGCCCCGGGTTGAGCGCAGCCGCGAGGCCCCACCAAGGGGATCTTCCGACGGCGACGGCGAGGAGCGCGGCGGCAACTCCGGCGACGAGCATCGACAGGAGCCCGACCGCGACGAGTCCCTCCGGCAGGGCCTGCACCCGCCCGCCGCTCGCGAGCAGGGCGAGCCAGCTGTACAGCGGGTGGCCGTAGCGGTACGGCGGGTCGTCGAGGTGCGGATGCACCGAGCCGACGGCCAGCGGATCGGCGCCGATCGCCCAGTAGAACTGGCCGTCGTACGAGTTCCGCTGCAGCTCCCGGAAGCTCGGGTCGCGCGCGCGGGCGTCCGGCCCGAGCGGAGGCTGGGCCGACATGCGGACGAGCGCGCTGAGGTCGCCGCCCTGCGGATGCGCGGCCGCCGCGACGGCGATGCCCGCGAGCGCCGCGGCCGCGACGCCGCACGCAGCGGGCACGAGGAGGCGCATGCGGGCGAGCATGACAGACGGCGGCGGCGGTCAGGTCCGCCGGCCTCGGATGGTAGAACGCCGCCTGTGGCCTCCCCGGCTCTCGAGCTGACGATCGCGATGCCGGCCTACAACGAGCGCGCGACGATCGCCGGCGCCGTCGAGTCCGTCCTCGCCGCCGCCCTCTCGGACTACGAGCTCGTGGTCGTCGACGACGGCTCCACCGACGGCACGCGCGAGCTCCTCGAGGCGCGCGCATGGCCCGAGCAGGTGCGCGTGCTCCGGCACGACCGGAACCGGGGCAAGGGCGCGGCCCTGCGCACCGCCCTGACCGAGGCGCGCGGCCGCTTCACGACGGTCCTCGACGCCGACCTCGAGTACAGCGCCGGCGACATCCCCGCCCTGATCGAGCCGCTGCGAAACGGCGACGCCGAGGCCGTCTTCGGCACCCGCGGCTTCCAGTCGCATTCGGCGTACAGCTTCTGGTACGTGGTCGGCAACCGCACCGTCACCTTTGCCGCGAACCTGATCTACAACAGCTGGGTCTCGGACATGATGACCGGGCACAAGGCGCTGCCGACCGAGCTCTTCCGCTCGCTCGACCTGCGCGAGCGCGGCTTTGCGATCGAGGCGGAGATCACGGCGCGGCTGCTGAGCCGCGGCGTCCGCATCTACGAGGTGCCCGTGGTCTACCGCGCGCGCAGCCGCGAGGAGGGCAAGAAGCTCACCGCCGCCGACGGGCTGCGTGTGATCCGGACCCTCCTCCGCTGCCGCGTGGCCTGACGTGAATCGCGCCGCCGACGTGACCGTCGCCGGCGCGGCGCTCCTGCTCTCGAGCCCGGTGCTCGGGCTGGCCGCGCTGGCCGTCAAGCTGGCCGACGGAGGCCCGGTGCTCTACCGCCAGACGAGGGTCGGCAAGGACGGCGCCGACTTCGAGCTGCTGAAGCTGCGCACGATGGTGGTGGGGGCCGAGACGCAGGGCGCCGGCTTCGCGGTCGACAGGGGCGACCCTCGCATCACGCCGGTCGGCCGAGTCCTGCGCCGGCTGTCGCTCGACGAGCTGCCGCAGCTCTGGAACGTCGTCCGCGGCGACATGAGCGTGATCGGTCCGCGGCCGACGCTCCGGTACCAGGTCGAGCGGTACACGCCGCGCCAGCGGCGGCGCCTCGAGGTGAAGCCGGGCATCACCGGCTGGGCGCAGGTCCACGGGCGCGCGACGCTGCCGTGGGCCGAGCGGATCGAGCTCGACGTGTGGTACGCGGAGCACCGCTCGTTCCGGCTCGACCTGAAGATCCTGGCCAGGACCCCGCTGGCGCTCTTCGGCGGGACCTACAAGGGCGCCACGGGTGGTTGGAAGAATCCGTCCTGAGCGGGTCGCCTGCGCCTTCGCGGCGCTCGCCGGGCTGATCGTCCTCTGGAACGCCGTGGCGTACCCCTCGGGCGCCGGCTACGACGCGGCGTCGCACCGGGAGTACGCCGACTTCCTCATCCAGCACCACCGGCTGCCGCTGCGGAACGAGACGCCGGAGTACTACTCGCCGCCGCTCTACTTCGGGCTCGCGGGGGCGGCCAGCTGGGTAGGGCGCCAGGTCGGGCTCGGCGACCCCCACAAGCTGGGGCAGCTGCTGAACGTTCCCGCGGTGGTCGCGACCGTGTTCCTCGTCGCGGCGCTCGCGCGCCTGCTCTGGCCCGCCCGGCCGTGGCTCGCGGCGGCGGCCGCCGCCTACGTGGCGCTGTCGCCGGTGCTCGACCGGACGGCGGCGATGTTCCATCCCGAGCCGGTGGATCTCGTCGCCGCGGCGCTCTGCGCCTACCTCGCCGCGCGGATGCTCGTGCGGCGGCACTACGGGATGCGTGCCGCCCTCGGCCTCGGCGTCGCCCTCGGCGCCGCCGAGATGGTGCGCCAGTTCGCGCTGTACACGTTCTCGGCCGTCGTCCTCGCCTGGCTCGTAGCGGCGTGGGGGCGCCCGGCCGAGCGGCGGGCCCTGCTGGGTGCGCTCGCCGTGGCACTCGCGGCGTGCGCGCTCGTCGCCGGCCCCTGGTACGGCTACCGCGCCGTCCACTACGCGAACCCGATCTTCGACCGTCCGGCGCCGTCGAAGCCGCTGTGGGACCGGCGCCCGGCGCGCTTCTACGTGAGCCCGGGGCTCCCGGACGTCTTCGCGCGGCCGTATCGCCCGCACCTCGTGAACCTCGCCTGGCCCGAGACGTACTCCGACCTGTGGGGCGACTGGTACGGCGTCTTCGCCTGGTCGCTGCAGAACGAGCGGAAGCCGTCGCCGGCCCGGAACGGCTGGCTCGTCGCGCAGAACGTCGTCGGCCTCGTGCCGACGCTCCTCGCCGTCGGCGGCTGGCTCGCCCTGCTCGCGACCGGCGCGCGCCGCCGGGCGCCCGCGCGCCTGCTGCTCGGCCTCACGCCGCTGGCGGGCCTCGCCGGCTACCTCTACTTCGCCGTCGCCTACCCGACGCCCGACGGCGACGTGCTCAAGCCCGCCTTCATGCTCTCGACCCTGTGGGCGTGGGCCCTCTGCTTCGCCTGGGCCACCTCCCGCCTGTCGGCGCGGGCGCCGCGGCTCCTCGTCGGCGGCCTGGTCTGCCTCGCCCTGCTCGACCTGCCCTTCGTGGTCTACAACGGCGCCGCCGGCCTGCTCTGAGCGGGACCAGCCTAGAAGCTCGTGACAGACTGTTACTTGCCGGAGGAGCACGGAGCCGCCCGCCCCCGGAGCTTGTAACAGTCTGTTACTTGCCGTGTCAGCAGCCGCGCTCGGCCGTGAGCTGGACGAGGAGCTTGCCCGTCTCCGAGGCCCACTCCTCGGGCAGGCGCCACCAGGGCGCGCGCGCGCCGACGAGCCACAGGCGGCCGTGGTAGCAGCGGTCGAGGAGCACGCGCGCGCGGGTGATGTGGAAGGTCGAGGTCACGACCACCAGCCGCCGCCAGCCGCGGAGGCGTGCGAGCCGCGCGACCGCTCGCGCCTCGCCGCGGGTGCTGAAGGGCCGCGGCGTGAAGCACACGACGCGGACCGAGCCGGTCTTGCCCGCCGCGCACAGCCGCAGCGCCGTCCGCCACCGCGGGTCGTCCCTCCCGCCCGAGATCGCGAGGAGGGGCGCGACGCCCCGCCGGACGAGCCGCAGTGCCGGGTCGAGCCGGAGGTCGCGCGCCCCCGAGAGCACGACGACGGCGTCGGCCCGCGCGGGAGCCGCGTCGGCGCGAGGCCACACGAACAGGAAGGCGCAGGCGACGAGCCACGCGACGACCAGCGCCGCGAGGACGAGGAGGATGCGGCGAAACACGCCCGCGAGTCAAGCACAGAGCGCGGGCCCGGCTACCCTCTCCGGGGTGCAGTCCGTCCTGTTCACGTGCGCGGGGCAGCGGGTCGACATCGTCACCGCGTTCAAGCGTGCGGGCGCGCGCACCGTCGCCGCCGACCTGAACCCGCTCGCGCCCGCGCTCTACCACGCCGACGAGCGGGAGTTCGTCCCACGCATCGACCACCCGGACTACGTGCCGGCTCTACGGGCGATCGTCGAGTCGAACGACGTGGCGCTGATCGTGCCCCTCACGGATCTCGACCACGCCGTCCTGGCACGGGCGCGCGACGATCTCGGCGCCCTCGTGCTCCTGCCGGCCCCCGAGGTCGTCGACGCGCTCGCCGACAAGTGGCTCGCGCACGCGCTGTTCGAGCGGCACGGGATCGGCTCGCCGCCGACCTGGCTACCCGACGACCTGCCCGAGGAGCTCGCGTTCCCCGTGCTCGTGAAGGCGCGGCGGGGCTTCGGCTCGCGCGGCATCTACCGCTGCCGCGACCGGGTGGAGCTCGAGTTCTTCCTCGGCTACACCGACCACGACTCGATGGTGCAGGCGTGCTGCCGGGGCGAGGAGTTCTCCATCGACGTCTTCTGCGACCTCGAGTCCCGTTGCCTGAACGCCGTGCCCCGGACGATGATCGAGTCGAAGGGCGGCGAGTCGATCAAGGGCATGACGATCCACGACGCGCAGCTGATCGAGCTCGGCCGCTTCGTTGCCGAGACGATCGGCCTCGTCGGGCCCGCGAACATCCAGTGCTTCCGCGAGCCCGGCGGCTCGCACTGCGTCACCGACATCAACCCGCGCTTCGGTGGCGCGTTCCCGCTGCCGACGGCGGCGGGCAGCCGCTATCCCGAGCTGGCGCTCGCGCTGGCAGCCGGCGAGCGCCCGGAGCCGCAGCTCGGCGAGTTCCAGGAGGGCCTCGTGCTCACCCGCTTCTTCTCGGAGCTCGTGCTGGCTCCGGGGCCGGACGGCGAGCTGGAGCCGTTCGCGGAGGAGCTCCCCGACCCGATCGCGGAGCCGTAGGCGGTGTCTTGCGCCCGCGTCACCGTGCGTCGCCTCGGCGTCGCAGTCGCGGCGGTTGCCGCGGCCGCCGCGTGGGCGGCCGGCGTTGCGGGCGCGACGCCGAAGCACGACGCGCTGCTCATCCGGCGCGGAGTGACGCACGCGCTGAAGCGGCAGTGGGTGAAGCCGGCCGACGCGACGCGGTACCGCTCCGACGTGGCGGTCGCGAGCCGCGACGTCGCCGCGCTGCCGAAGCTGCGCGCGCGCGTGATCTCCGCGCAGCTCGCCCAGCTCGCCGCGATCTGGGACTCGTACACGGCGCCGCGGGCGCTGGCGCTCTTCTCCCAGCTCGAGCAGAACCTCGCCTACCTCGAGACGCACGCGATCCCGTCGCAGCGGGTCGACGTCGCCGGTCAGGACGGCGTCGTCTACCGCTGGTTCCCGGGGCAGGGGCTCGAGTTCCACCCGCTCGCCGCGTTCGGCGCGCTGAACGCCGCCGCCGCGGCCAAAAACACCCAGCTCGCGCAGACGGTCGCCGACGCGCTCCTGGCGCGCGCGATCCCGCACGGCCGTGGGCTGATCTGGGAGTACGCGTTTCCCTTCGGCTTCGGCCGGCCGCCGTGGGCCTCGGGCATGGCGCAGGCGGTCGCGGCGCAGGCGCTGGCGCGCGCCGGCGCGTTGCTCGGCGACGCCGCTCTGGTGGACGCCGCCGCGCGGGCGTACGCCTCCGTGCCCCCCCTCGTGCTCACGCTGCCGAGCGGGCCCTGGATCCGGCTTTACGGCTTCGACGGCGAGGTGGTGCTGAACGCGCAGCTCCAGACGATCCTCTCCCTGCTCGAGTACGCCGGCACGTCGGGTGACGCGGCCGCGGCCGCGCTCGCGCAGCAGCTGGGCGCGACGGCGCAGGCGCTCCTGCCGCGCTTCGACACGGGCGACTGGTCGCTCTACGAGCTCGGCGGCGGCTACGCCCCGAGGGACTACGAGCTGTACGTGACCAACCTGCTCGCGAAGCTCGCAGCGGTGACCCGGGACCCTGTCTGGGCGGCGGCCTCGCAGCGCTTCCACGCGTACTACTACGACCCGCCGCGTGTGACGCAGGCGACGCCGCCGGCGCCGATCTACCCGCAGCCGCGTGACGGCTACCTCGACGCGGCGTCGATACAGCTCACGCTCTCGCAGCGCGCGTCGGTCGCGCTCGCCGTCGCGGGGAGGATGCAGACGTACCGGCTGAGCCGCGGCGCGCACACGCTGACGTGGAAGCCGCCCACCGGCCTCGCGGCGGGCACGTACCCGGTGCAGGTGTCGGCGGTGAGCTACGCCGGCCGGCGCTCGACGGCGAAGCTCGCTCCGGTCGTCGTCCGCTGGGACACCGCGCCGCCGCCGGTCGCGGCGCAGCTCCGGGGAGCGACGCTCTCCTGGCAGGCCAACGACCCCGGCACCCCCTGGCTCGCGCTGAAGGTCGCGCTCGTCGATCCGGCCGGAGTCGCCCCGCCGCAGACGGTCGACCTCGGGCACCAGGCGACGACGGGCAGCGCCACGGTCACCCTGCCGCCGGGCACGTGGCAGGCCTCCCTCCAGGCGACCAACTCGGCCCGCCTGACGACGAGCTACCCGCTCGGCACGGTCACGGCGTAACCTGAGCCGCCGAGATGCGGCGCCTCATCATCGTGCTGGCGGGGCTCGCCGTGCTCGCGGGCGGCGTGCTCGCCGCCGTCGTGATCCACCGCCTGCACCAGGGCCGCGACGTGCGCGGCTCGTCGACGGAGTTCACGCTCCCGGCCACGACCCGGCGGCACCAGCCGCCGCCTCGGCGGGTGCCGTGGCCGCTGTACGGGTTCGAGGCGACGCGGACGCGCTCGGTCGACCTCACGCTGCGCCCGCCCTTCCGCCGGCTCTGGACCTACCACGCCGGCAGCCTCGTCGAGTTCCCGCCGGTCATCGGCTACGGCCGCCTGTACTTCTCCACCGGCGCCGGCCGCGTCGCCGCCGTGAACGACAAGACCGGGAAGCGCGCGTGGCAGTACGACCCGCACCGCTGCGTCGCCGCCTCGCCGGCCGTCGGCACGCAGAGCCACGGCACCGTCTACGTCGCCTTCATGAACCGCCCGCCGTGCAACCGCAGCGCGGGCGCGGCCGGCATCGACGGCAAGGTGATCGCGTTCGCGGCGGGCTTCGGCCGGGTCCGCTGGGCGAAGACCATCGGGCCATCGGAGACCTCGCCGCTGCTGCTGGGGCGCAGGCTCTACGTCGGCGACTGGAACGGCTACGTGTGGGCGCTCGACGTCCGCACCGGACGCACCGTTTGGCGCTTCCACACGAACGGCCCCGTCAAGGGGTCGGTCGCGGCGTCGGGCGGGCGCCTCTACGTCGGCTCCTACGACGGCCACGTCTACTGCCTGAGCCGGAGCGGACGCCTGCTGTGGCGCGCGTCGGGCCAGTCGCGGCTCTACGGCGGCTCGCAGTTCTACTCGACTCCGGCCGTCGCGTACGGCCGCGTGTACATCGGCTCGACCGACGGCAAGCTCTACTCGTTCGGCGCGACCTCGGGGAAACTGCGCTGGTCGCACTCCACCGGCGGGTACGTCTACTCGTCGCCGGCGGTCTGGAACGGGCTCGTCTTCGCCGGCTCGTACAGCCACCGCTTCTACGCCTTCGACGCGGCGACGGGCGACGTGCGGTGGACGTTCACCGCGGCCGGGCCGATCTCCGGCTCCCCGACCGTGCTCGGGAGGATGGTCTACTTCGCGACGCTCGCACGCCGCACGTACGCCGTCGCGGCGGCGAGCGGGAAGCTGCTCTGGACGTTCCCCGACGGCAAGTACACGCCGGTCGTCGGGGTCGAGGGCCGGCTGTTCCTCGTTGGCTACGGCCAGATCTACGGGATGGCACCCCGGTGAGGTACGTCGTCACCGGCGCCGCGGGCTTCATCGGCTCGCACCTCGCCGAGACCCTGGCCGCGGCGGGCCACGAGGTGCTCGGCGTCGACTGCTTCACCGACTACTACGACCCCGCGGAGAAGGAGGCGAACGCACGCGGGCTCGACGTCCGTCGCCTCGACCTCGCCGAGGAGCCGCTCGACCTCGCCGGCGTGGACGGCGTCTTCCACCTCGCCGGGCAGGCGGGCGTGCGCAGCTTCGGCGGCGTCTTCCCCCTCTACCTGCGGCGCAACCTGCTCGCCACCCAGCGCGTGCTGGAGGCGGCCGCGACCGCCGGTGTCCGCGTCGTCCTCGCCTCGTCGTCCTCCGTGTACGGCGACGCGGAGGCCTACCCCACGCCCGAGGGCGCACGGCCGCAGCCGATCTCGCCCTACGGGATCACGAAGCTCGGCTGCGAGCACCTCGTTCGCGCGTACGCCGCCGGCTTCCGCCTCGACGCGGTGGTGCTGCGCTACTTCACCGTGTACGGGCCGCGGCAGCGCCCCGACATGCTCTTCCGCCGCGTCTGCGAGGCGCTGCTGCGCGGCGAGTCCTTCGAGGTGTACGGCGGCGGTGCGCAGTCCCGCAGCTTCACCGAGGTGGGCGACGCGGTCGAGGCGACGGTGGCGGCCATGGAGCAGGCCCCGGCCGGCGCCGTCTACAACGTCGGCGGCGGCGAGGAGGCCGGCGTGCTGGAGTCCGTCGCGCTGCTCGAGCGGCTCTCCGGCCGCACGCTCGACGTCCGGCACGTCGGGACGGCGAAGGGAGACGTCCGGCGCACCCGGGCCGACGTCTCCCGCATCGGCGAGGCTCTCGGGTGGCAGCCGCGTACGCGGCTCGAGGACGGCTTGGCGTGGATGTGGTCGTGGGCCTCCGGTAGAGTCGCCGCCGAATGAGCCAGGCAGCCCGAGGGCAGGCTCCGCGCTCCTTCGATCCGGAAGCCGAGCAGGAGGTCGACTTCGGCCGCTACTGGCGGCTGCTCGGCGCGCGCTGGTGGCTCGTCGCCGCGGGCCTCGTCGCCGGGGCGATCGTGGGCTACGCCGTCTCCCTCGGCGGCAGCCAGACCTTCAAGGCGACCGCGACGATCTACCTCGGGCAGCCGTACACCTCCAGCGGCAACGTGCCGTTGCAGGGACTGCAGACGAACCCGAGCACCGTCCTCACGGTCGCCCACTCCGAGGCGATCGACGGGCTCGTCGCGGCCCACTGCCACACGAAGGCGTCCGCGTTCCGGAGCGGGATCTCCGCCAAGCCGATCGCCGGGAACATCGCGAAGAACGGCCAGAGCCCGCTCGTCTCGCTCTCGGTGCAGGGGCCGAGGCGGAAGGTGGTCGGCTGCGCGGCCAACGGCCTCGCGAAGAGCGTCGTCGACAAGATCGCGCGCTTCGCGCACGTGAAGATCGCGAGCTTCCGGCAGCAGATCGGGACCGAGGAGAAGGGCATCAAGGCGATCAACGTCGCCATCGCCGACCCGCGGGTGTCGTCGACCGACAAGCTCCTGCTGCAGGTCCAGCTGCGCTCGGCGCAGGACGACCTGACGACGGCGACGCAGCTCCTGCACCAGGCGGCCGAGGTCGAGGCGCCGAATGTGCTGACCCCGGCGGCCGCGCAGCGCGTCACCGCCCGGAGCCGCCGCAACACGGTCGTCGTCGCGGCCCTGATCGGGCTGGTGCTCGGCGCCGTCGCCGCGCTGATGTGGGACGGCCTCGCCGCCGGCCTCTCCCGCCGACGCTAGCGTGCTCGAGGGCAAGCGCGTCGCGGTCGTCGTGCCGGCCCACGACGAGGAGCAGCTGATCGGGGCGACGCTCGGCGGCATCCCGGGCTTCGTCGACCGGATCGTCGTCGTCGACGACGGCTCCGGCGACGCGACGGCCGAGCGGGCGCGGGCCTTCGGCGACGCACGCGTGGAGGTCGTGTCGCACGAGCGCAACCGCGGGGTCGGCGCCGCCATCGTCACCGGCTACCGGCGGGCGCTCGAGCAGCAGATCGACGTGATTTGCGTGATGGCCGGCGACAACCAGATGGATCCGGCCGACCTCGCGAAGCTCGTCCTGCCGGTCGCGCGCGGCGAGGTCGACTACGCGAAGGCCAACCGGCTGTTCAGCGGCCAGGCGTGGGAGCTGATCCCGCGCGCGCGCTACCTGGGCAACGCGGCGCTCTCGATGCTGACGAAGATCGCCTCCGGCTACTGGCACGTCGCCGACTCCCAGTCCGGCTACACGGCCGTCGCGCGGGAGACGCTGGAGGCGCTCGACCTGGGCCGCGTCTACACCGGCTACGGCTTCCCCAACGACCTGCTCGTGCACCTGAACGTCGTGAACGCGCGCGTGCGCGACTTCTCGTCGCGGCCCGTCTACGGCGTCGGCGAGCGCTCCGGCATCCGCTACCACAAGGTGGCGCCGCGAATCTCCTGGTTGCTGCTGAAGGGCTTCTTCTGGCGGCTGCGCGAGAAGTACGTGATCCGCGACTTCCACCCGCTCGTCTTCTTCTACGCGTTCGGCTTCCTCGCCACGCTCGCAGGGCTCGTGCTCGGCGCGATCGAGGTCGCCTACCGCATCGCGGGGAACACGGTCAGCGTCGGCACGGTGGTGCTCATCGCCCTCCTCCTGATCTCCGGCTCGCAGTTCACGCTCTTCGCGATGTGGTTCGACATGGAGTCGAACAAGGACCTGCGCTGAGGCGGCCGACCGGCCACCAGCTCGTCGCGCTCGCCTGCGCGCTCGCCGCGGCGGCGTCGGCGGCCGCGGCCGTCGTCGCGTCGCTCGACAAGCAGGGGTGGGA
>JBBWZD010000146.1:0-2780 GCA_039648875.1 Actinomycetota bacterium | reverse complement strand
GGCGGGTTCGTCCCGCTCGGCTGGGCGGCGTCGCGACGGCGGCCGATCGACGGGCTCGTCGCCCTCGAGCTCGCGGGAACGCTGACCATGCTCGCGCTCCTGTGCCTGGCGGAGGGATTCCACCGCTCGTTCGAGTACGGAGTCGCCGTCGTCGCAGCCGTGCTCGTGTGGGTCGGGGGTCTCGTGTTCGCGCGGTTCCTGGGGCGATGGTTGTAGCCGCCGGAGCTGCCAACGTGGCCGTCGACGTGCTGCTGGCGGCGGGCGTCGTGCTCGAGCTGCTCTGCGTGGCCGGCGTCCTCGTCATGCGCTCGACCTTCGACCGCCTGCACTACGCGGCGGCGGCGACCACCGTTCCCGCCTTCCTGATCCTGGCGGCGGTGCTCGTGCGCGAGCATCTCTCGTCCGGCGGCCTGCAGGCGATCGCCGCCGTCGGTCTGATGTTCCTGCTCAACCCGGTGCTCGTGTCGGCGACCGCGCGCGCGGCGCGGAGGATCGACTACGGCGGCGTCGAGCCGCTCCCGGAGGAGAAGGGATGATCCTGGCGACGCTCGTGCCGCTGCAGGCGACCGCGCTCGCCGTGGTCGCGCTCGGCGCGCCGGCGGTCGTGCTGTCGCGCGACCCGCTCCGGATGATCGTCGTCAACGGCCTCTACGGGCTGGCGCTGGTGCTCCTGTTCGTCGTGTATGGCGCGCCGGACGTCGCGCTCTCGATGCTGGTCGTCTCGACCGTCGCCTACCCGCTCGTCGTGCTCATCGCGGTCACGCGCGTCCGGGGCGGCAAACGGTGAGCCGGCGCACGCGCACGGCGATCTTCCTGCCCGCTCTCGCAGGGTTCGCGGCGCTGCTGCTCTGGGCGTACGTGGGGCTCCCCGACTTCGGGCACTACAAGGGCCCCTACGGGTTCGTGCTCGACCGTGTGGCGACGCCGGAGCGGCACACGACGAACGTCGTCAACGCGACCACCTACGACTACCGCGGCTTCGACACCCTCGGGGAGGAGTTCATCCTCTTCGGTGCGGTGACGGGAGTCGTCCTGCTGCTGCGCGCGGGCGGGGGCGGGCGCGAGGAGGACGTCGACGACACGGCCGGCAGCGACCTCGTGCGGGTCTTCGGGGTCCTCGGCGTGAGCGCCGTCGTCCTCGTCGGGCTGTGGCTCGTCGCCTTCGGCTTCGTGACGCCCGGCGGCGGCTTCCAGGGCGGCGTGGCGCTGGCCTCCGGCGTCGTGCTCCTCTACCTTGCCTCCAGCTACCGCGCCTGGTTCGGGGTCGGCAACCAGACCGTCCTCGACCCCGTGGAGGGATTCGGCGCCGGCGCCTACGTCGTCGTCGGCCTCGCGGCGCTCGTCGCCGGGATGCCCTTCCTGAAGAACCTGCTCGGGCCGGGCATCCCCGGCACCCTGTGGTCCGGCGGCAGCGCACCCTTCGTCAACTGGGCGGCCGGGCTCGAGGTCGCCGCCGCGAATCTCATCCTCTACAGCGAGTTCCTGCAGGAGTACGTCGTGCCGCTTGCGCGGAGGC
Organism: Actinomycetota bacterium; assembly: GCA_039648875.1. Taxonomy (GTDB): domain Bacteria; phylum Actinomycetota; class Thermoleophilia; order Gaiellales; family Gaiellaceae; genus Palsa-739. The sequence goes on along the minus strand of JBBWZD010000146.1, from coordinate 1,264 downwards.
AGGCGTGAGCTTCCTGCCGTACGGGGTCGCGGCGTGGATCTGCCTCCTCGGGCTCTACGGCATCGTGACGAGCCGCAACCTCATCCACCTCGCCCTCTGCCTGACGGTCACCCAGTCCTCGACGTACGTCCTGCTGCTGGCCGTCGGCTACGTCGCAGGCGGCGGGCCGCCGATCTTCAAGGGCGTGAAGCTGGGAACCACCGCCGTCGACCCCGTCGTCCAGGCGCTGACCCTGACGGACATCGTCGTGAGCGTGACCGTGATCGCGCTCATCCTCGCGCTCGCCCTCGACGTGCACAAGCAGGCCGGGACGGTCGACCCGGACGCGATCGCGGAGATGAGCGGGTGAGCTGGGCTCTGCCGCTCCCGGTGGTGATCCCGCTGCTGGCTGCGGCCGTCAACATCTCGGGCGACCACGTCCTCCCTCGCCGGGTGGGCGACGCGATCGCGCTGCTCGCGGCCGCCGCAGCGTGCGCCTTCTCCTTCCTCGTCGCGACGGCGAGCATGCAGCACGAGGTGCTGCACTGGTTCGGCGGGTGGCGGCCCCGCGGCGGCGTCGCGATCGGGATCGTGTTCGCGGCCGATCCGCTGGGCGCGGGCATGGCGGCGCTGGCGAGCCTCCTCGTGCTGCTCGCGCTCCTCTTCTCGCTGGTGTACGTGCGCGAGGGGGGCCGGCCGTACGACGTCCTCGTGCTGGTGTTCGGCGGCGCGATGTGCGGTTTCGCCCTCACGGGCGACCTCTTCAACATGTTCGTCTGGTTCGAGCTGATGGGCGTGGCCGCGTACGCGCTCGCCGGCTTCAAGGTCTCCGAGCTCGGGCCGCTGCAGGGCGGCATCAACATGGCGGTGACGAACACCGTGGGCGCGTACTTCATCCTCATCGGCATCGCGCTTCTGTACGCGCGCACCGGGGCGCTCAATTTCGCGCAGATCGGGCGGACGCTCGCCGGCCAGCAGTCGGGCGGGGTCGAGATCGTCGCGCTGACGCTGATCCTCGTCGGATTCCTCGTGAAGGCGGCGATCGTGCCGTTCCACTTCTGGCTCGCGGATGCGCACGCCGTCGCGCCCGCGCCGGTGTGCGTGCTGTTCAGCGGCGCGATGGTCGAGCTCGGCCTGTTCGGCGCCGCCCGTGTCTATTGGACGATCTTCGATGCGCCGTTCGGCGCGCACCAGATCGCGATCCGCAACGTCCTCCTCGCGTTCGGTCTCGTCACTGCGTTCGTCGGGGCTCTGATGGCGTTCTGCCAGCGGCACATCAAGCGGC
>JBBWZD010000142.1:0-6987 GCA_039648875.1 Actinomycetota bacterium | reverse complement strand
CACGACGAGTTGCGCGAGGCACCGCCCGACCGGCGGAAGGCGCTCGCGGTGCGCCTGGGCGAGGTTCGGGAGGAGATCGAGAAGCTCGTGGGCACGGCTACAATGGCGCCCGCCAATCCCCGGTAGCTCAATTGGCAGAGCATCCGGCTGTTAACCGGAGGGTTGTTGGTTCGAGTCCAACCCGGGGAGCTCAGGCCGCCGTGGCGGGCGCGACCCGCGTCATCCTGAACGTCCCGAACGTCCGGCCGGCGAAGGTGGAGCGGCCCGCGTAGGCGTCGGGCCCGTCGGGGGCGAGGACGTCGACCAACCCGCGCAGCGGGCCCCGGTAGCGGAGCTCGAGGCCGCGGACGTCGAACGGCGCGCCAGGCAGCCGGCCGATGGTCGTCCACCCGCTGCCCCCGGCGATCCGCTTCTGCACGCCGTACAGCGGCGGCAGCAGGCCGCCTGTCCGCTCGACCTGCCAGAGGCCGTCGAGACCGCCGCCCGCCTCGGGTAGCTCGCCCGGGGCGCTCACGTGCCCGGGAGAATCGTTCGTTCCCGTCATGTCCGCGTTGTAGCCCGCCGCGCGCGGCAGCAACCCTCGCCGCCGCGCCGACCCGTTACGCTCCCTGCCGTGACTGCGGCTTTCGAGGAGCTTCGCCGCCGCCTGGGCCAGATCTACGACCTCGGCAAGGCGGCGATGCTGCTCGCCTGGGACGAGGAGACGAAGATGCCGCCCGCGGGGGCGGAGGCGCGCGCGGAGCAGCGGGCGACGGTCCAGCGTCTCGCGCACGAGCTGAAGATCGCGCCGGAGCTCGGGGCCCTGCTCGAGGAGCTGCGTCCCTTCGAGGAGGAGCACGACTACGACTCGTTCGAGGCGAGCCTCGTCCGGGTCGCGCGGCGCGACCGCGAGAAGGCGGTGCGGATCCCGCCGGACCTCCGCGGGGAGCTGACGCGCGCGGCCTCGCACGGCTATCGCGCGTGGCTCCAGGCGCGCGAGCAGGAGGACTACTCGATCCTCCTGCCGCACCTCGAGCGGCAGCTCGAGCTCCGTCGCGAGTACGTCCGCTGCTTCGACCCGCAGGGCGACCCGTACGACGTGCTCCTCGACGACTACGAGCGCGGCATGAAGACGGCGGAGGTCGAGGCCGTCTTCGACCGGCTCAAGGCGGCCCTGCTGCCGCTGGTGCGCGCGGTCGGCGACGCCGAGCCGGTGGACGACTCCTGCGTGCGCGGCCGCTTCCCGCCCGAGGCGCAGCGGCGCTTCTCGCTCGCGGTGCTCGAGCGGTGGGGGATGGATTCCGACGCCTGGCGGCTCGACGGGACGGTGCACCCGTTCGCGGCCTCGCTGTCGCTGTCGGACATCCGCCTGACGACGAACCTCGAAGGCGACGGCCTCGACGGGATTCTCTCCTGCATGCACGAGTTCGGGCACGGTGTCTTCGAGCGGCAGGTCGACCCGGCGTACGCCCGGTCGCCGCTGGCGGAGGGCGCCTCGTCCGCCTTCCACGAGTCGCAGAGCCGCATGTGGGAGAACCTCGTCGGCCGCAACCGCTCGACGTGGAAGTTCTTCTACCCGAGCCTCCAGCAGGAGCTGCCGGAGCGCTTCGGCGACGTGCCGCTCGAGACGTTCCACCGCGCGCTGAACAAGGTGCAGCCCACGCTCCGCCGCGTCGACTCGGACGAGGTGACCTACTGCCTCCACATCATCCTGCGCTTCGAGCTCGAGCGGGAGATGCTGGCCGGCACGGTCTCGCTGCGGGACCTCCCCGAGGCGTTCGACGCGAAGATGCAGGAGTACCTCGGGCTCGACCCGCCGGACGTCTCGCACGGGGTGCTGCAGGACGTGCACTGGTCGGACATGAGCCTCGGCTACTTCCCGACCTATGCGCTCGGGAACGTGATCTCCGTGCAGCTCTGGCAGCGGGCGCAGGCCGACCTCGGCGACCTGGACGAGCAGTTCGAGCGAGGCGACTTCGCGCCGCTGCGCGAGTGGCTGCGGGAGCACGTGCACCGCCACGGGCGCGCGTTCACGCCGCAGGAGCTGCTCCAGCGGGCAGTCGGATCGGGCCTCGATGCCGGCCCGTACCTGGGCTACCTGGAGCGGAAGCTCGGCGACCTCTTCGGCGCTGCCGCCGTCTGACGGGCTCGACCCGCTCCGCTAGAATCGCGCCGTGAGCTGGCTGTACATCGCCCTGCTCGCGCTGGCAGTCGCGGCGGTGGTGGGAGCCGAGTGGCCGCGTCTGGGCTCGCGCGTCGGCGTCGACGCCCGTCGGCGACGCGAGCGGGCCAGGCGGAAGGCGTCCCTCCGCGTGGTTCCGACCGACGCCGACGACTTCGCGGCGAGCGTCGAGCGCGACCTCGCGCAGCTCCCGACGATCGAGGAGACCGACCGCCGCTAGCGCACGAGGAACGTCGCCGTGAAAGTGCGCGTGTTCGGCAGCACCGGCCCGACGTTCTCGTTGTTCTTCGTCTCCTGGTAGTCGGAGACGGTGAGGAGCAGCCGGTGTTGGCCGGCGCTCAGGCGCGCGGTCGAGAGCGACAGGACGCGGCCGCGGCGGGTGAACGAGGCGAGGGTGGTGTCGATCAGCGGCACGATCGACCCGGGGTCGACGCCGGAGCCGGCGTCGGTGACCCGGAGCCGGAGCGGGCTGCCCGCCCGCACGCTGCGCGTCAGCAGCCGGACGCGGGGGGCCGTCGTGTCGCCGACCCAGAAACGGAACGTGTAGCGGCCGGGCCTGCCGCCGGCCGGGGTGTCGAAGACGAGGTCGAACGCGCCAGGGCGCGGCCGCGTCGCTCCGACGACGGGCACGACGCGACCGTACTGCGCGTACGGGTTGAGGTCGACGGGCAGCCCGGTGTAGCCGACCAGCCGGTTCTCGTCGCCGGCGACGACGAAGCGGGGCGTCACGCGCACGCCCGAGCCGTGGGACAGGAGGACGGCGCCGACGTTCGCGACGGGCTTCCGGAGCACGAACCGGAACGCCTGCTCCGGCCCCGACAGGTTCGTCGGCACCCCCGTCTTGCAGTTGCACGCGAACCCGCCCTCGGGGTAGCGGTAGGAGGAGACGAGCGCCTTCTGGCCGGCGGTGTTGCCCCGATAGACCCCGGCGCGCCGAATCGTCCGGTGCGCCTCGCGGCGGAGCTTCGGCACCTCGACGTGGAACCAGTAGGGCACGCGGCGCACGTCGGTGCCCCGCCGGAGCAGGACGAAGCCGTCCGCGTCGCCCTCGGCGCCGCCCGCTGCCACGCTGAGCGTCAGCCGGACGGTGGAGCCGGGGCTGACGCCGGCTGCGGAAGGCGCGAGCCGGGCGCCGGCGGGCGCCGACTGCGGCGCCACCGAGACGGTCCAGGGCGCCGGTCCGCCACCCGCGTCGGCGACGGCGAGAGCCCTCGTGGTCGTGGTGCCCCGCCGGACGAGGCCGAAGGAGAGCCCGGTCGGGCTCGTGAACACGAGCGGGTTGTCGGCGCGCGGGAGGTCGATCCTGCCGCCGCCCTCGCGGGTCGCCGGCACTTCGACGTCGCTCCCGGTGCGCACCCGGTCGCCGGTCGACTCGAGGGCGGACTTGATCTGCCGGACCGTCCACGTCGGGTGCCGCTCGCGGAGCAGGGCGGCCGCGCCCGCGACGTGCGGAGACGCCATGCTCGTGCCGCTGAACGCATCCCAGGTGTTGCGGGGAACCGACGACAGGACGTCCACGCCCGGCGCGGTGACGTCCGGCTTCATCTGCAGCGAGATCGGCGTCGGCCCGCCGGACGAGAAGCCGGCGATCACGTCGGCCGGGCCGGAGTCGCCGTCGGTCGAGGCGGCGACGGTGATCGCCTTCGGCGCGCTCCCGGGCGACCCCACTGACCCTGCGCCGGCGTCGGCGTAGTCGTTGCCGGCCGCGATCACGGGCACGACGCCGGCGTCGGCGGCTGCGTCGATCGCCTTCACGACGATGTCACGGCTCGGCTCGATCTCGGGCTCGCCCAGGGACAGGTTGATCACGTCCATGCCGTCCTTCACCGCCTGCTCGATGCCCGCCGCGATCTCCGGCGAGTTGCCGTCCAGGCCGAAGTCCTTCGTCGGCACCGTCAGCACCTTGTAGTTGCCGAGGTACGCGTTCGGGGCGATGCCGCTCACGCGGACCTTCGTCGCCGGGTCGTCCGGCTCGGTCGCGACCGTGCCGTGGTCGCCGGCGGCGATGCCAGCCACGTGCGTCGCGTGGTACGAGTACTGCGGGTCGAACGGCAGCGTGGCGTTCTTCCAGGTGGAGCGAGCGGGGGGGAAGGCGCGCGCGACGATCACCTTCGGCGACGTGAAGCCCGTGTCTCCCTTCGGGAAGCCGGGCGGATACGCGAAGCCGTCGGGCTTGAAGAAGGTGTGCGTCCGGTCGAGCCCGTCGTCGATGATTCCGATCTTCATCCCGTTGCCCGCGGTCGCGAGCGTCGGTCCCCACAGGGCGGGCGCGCCGATCAGCTGCGGCGTCCGGTCGAGGAGCGCGTGGTAGGTGACGCTCGGCCAGACGGTCGTCCCCGGAAGGCCGCGCAGGCGGGCGAGCTGCGAGCGCGGAACCACGATCGCCATGCCGTCGAGGACGACGTCGTAGTGCCAGCGAACCTCGGCGTCGGGAATCGCCGCCTCGACGCGCGTCTGCAGCGAGCGCTGCGCCGCCGCGAGGCTGCGGAGGTACGACACGGCGGCGGGCGCGGCGATGTTCAGGCGGCCGTGGAGGGTCGTCGCCGCGGCCAGGCCGCGCCCCCCAAGCAGCGCCTGCGCCAGCGGCGGCTGCGGCAAGGTGACGACGACCTCGACCAGGTCGTTCGTACCGGAGCCGGCCCCGAGCGGCCGCGCGGCGGCACCGCCCGCCGCGAGCAGCGCGAGCGAGCCGGCGAGGGCGACGAGGAGAAGACCCGAGCGGCGCAGGTGGGACATGGTACGCGCGGATCGAGCGGATCGTGAGCGCGGGCGCGGCTACAATGCTCGTCCCGGCGGATGTGGCGGAATTGGTAGACGCGCACGGTTCAGGTCCGTGTGGGGGCAACCCCGTGGAGGTTCAAGTCCTCTCATCCGCATAGCCAGAACAGGCGGTTCTGCTGCTCCTGGCGCGCGACCTGAGCGCTCACGATCTGACCCGCGGATTTAGCCATGGACCCGCGAGACCGGCGGCTCGATCGCGGAGGAGCGCGCGAAGGATCGTCTACCTGCAGGACCCGGTAGACCTCAGAGGCTTGCCCGCGATCGGCAGGGGCGTGCAGGGGCGCCATCCGGCACACGCGGCCGGGCGACGGGTTGCGGTAATGCGGTGAGGCGCGAGTTGGCCACGTGCGCGCTATGGGATGTGTGGCGCGACGTCCCCATCACTTGGGGACGTCGCGCTCGATCAGCTCGTCAGAGACCTGGGCACGTGCCGGGGTCCGACTCGTCGGTTCTCGGGGAGTCGCCGCGGGGGACGCGCGGGAAGGTGACGAACAGGACATACGGGGTCGTGCCGGTGTTGACGACTTGATCCACTTCGCCGGGGCGTTCGATGAACGCCTGGCCCGCGCTGTACGTCGTAGTTTGGCACTGGTGGCCGACCGCGGTGTAGACGGTGAGCGTGCCGGTCTTCACGACCACGATCGCGCCTCCTGGATGCGAGTGCCAGCCCGCAGAGCCTCCCGGAATGACCGTGATCTGCTGCATGGCGACGTCCGTTCCGAATTGAAGCGGGATCGTCCCATGTGACACGTTCGTTCCACGCGCCAAGGGAACGGGCGTCAGCCCCGATGACGGTGTCGCCAAGGCGATTCCGCCGTACACCGCGACCCCGACGAGTACGAGTAGGAGGGCGAAAAGCGATTTCCGTCTCATGCCACTTCCTTTCCCCTTCGGTCGCTCTCTGAGCGCACTCCGCGCTCGTCGACATTCCACAAAGCCCGGAGGGGGGTCGGGAGGAGCCTCAGCCTCGGCGGCGTCCTCGCCAGGCAAGGCCGAGTGTCTGCCGCCGCGAGCGCCCTGTCAAGCCGCGCGGCTGGGGCCGAGGCCGGCGATCGGGTCAAGCGGGCAAGATCAGCCGCGGCCTGCGTCGGCGCGACGCGGAGCAGCCCCACGAACGGCGACCCCTCATCGTCCACCGGCTCGACGTCCGGGACGCGGAGCTTGCTCCCGTCGGTGTCGTGGGCGAGCTCGCCCGGCTTGAAGCAGCACGGCGCACTCCGCCTCGCCGGCCTCGTCGCCGTCGGGGGTGAACAACCGATAGCGGTACAGCATCCGTAGGTCGATGTAGCCGCCCCGCGGTGCCGGGAACAAGATGCGCGTGTCGATCCGCGGCGGCATCGCATCCAGGGCGTCGAGCACGCGCTGTCGGAGCGCGACGCTGGGCCCGCGGCGGGTCGAGTATCTGCGCCGCTACACGGGCTCGACCATCAACCGCGCCGACGCGGCGAAGCTCGTTTACAGTCGGGCGCGAACCCGACCTTGGAGGCGACATCGTGGCAATCCTCGTGCGGTACACCCCGCAGGGAATGACGCCAGAGCAGTACGACGCTGTAGGCCGGCAGCTCCAGGAGGCAGGACACTGGCCGCCGGACGGCCTTCTCGCGCATGTCGCTTTCGGCGCAGGCGGCGGGCTCCATGTGAGCGAGGTCTGGGAATCGCGGGAGCAGCAGGAGCGCTTCGGCGAGTCCCTGCTGCCGATCCTCCGCGAGCAGGGGATCGACGCCGCAGGCGAGCCGCAGTACCTCGAGGTCCAGGGGTACCTGTTCCGCGACGCCAGCAGCCAATCCGGCGACTGAAGGGTCACCGGCGGAAGCCGCACGGCGCGGGGAGCGCCCGCTCGACCATCAGTAGCCCCTAGACGAGCTCGCCGGGCTTGATCCAGACGGCGTGCTTCGCGGGCGTGGGCGCCGTCGCGGGCGTGCGCTACCGAAACAGCGTGAGGCGCTTGGCGCCGGCTTGCGTTCACATGCCGGATACGAGACCATGCTCGCCGCGGCGGGTTCGTGGCGCATATGCCGCCTGGCTCCCTCTCCCGGACGGTAGAA
>JBBWZD010000139.1:0-4380 GCA_039648875.1 Actinomycetota bacterium | reverse complement strand
ACGAGGAAGTCCTCCTCTTCGGCCCCCTTCGCCGGAACCTAGGGGACGGGCGTCCTCGGCGGCTCGCCGCCCTCGACGGCCAGCACGTTGTCCACGACGATGCGCGTCATCGCCGCCCGGGTCTCGACCGTCGCGCTCGCGATGTGCGGGGTGAGCACGACGTTCGGCAGCCCGAGGAGGCGCTCCGGCACGTTCGGCTCGTCGGCGAACACGTCGAGCCCGGCGCTAATCCGGCCGCCGACGAGCTCGTCGACGAGCGCCTCCTCGTCCACCACGGCGCCGCGGGCGGTGTTCACGAGCGTGGCGCCGTCGCGAAGCAGCGCGAGGCGCTCGCGCGAGATCAGGCCGGCCGTCGCGGCCGTGAGCGGCACGTGCAGAGAGACGACGTCCGCGGCAACCAGCAGCTCGTCCAGGTCGCCCTCGCGGCTGCTGATGCCGACCACCCGCATCTCGAACCCGCGCGCGCGCTGCGCGACGGCCGTCCCGATCCGCCCCATGCCGACGAGGCCGAGCGTGGCGCCGGTCAGCTCGCGGCCGAGGAAAGGCCCGGCCGACCACGGCACGGTCCAGCCGCCGTCCCGCACGAGGCGGTCGCCCTGGACGAGGCGCCGGCGCACGGCGAGCATCAGTGCCATCGCCAGGTCGGCCGTCGCGGCGTCGAGCACGCCGGGCGTGTTCGTGACTGCGACGCCGCGCGCACGGCAGGCGGCGACGTCGATCCTGTCGTAGCCGACGCCGAAGTTGGCGACCAGCCGCAGCGACGGCAGCAGCTCGAGCACCCGCTCGTCCACCGTCTCGTTCGCGACCACAAGGGCCTCGACGTCCTCACGCGCCGCGGCGGGGGCGACGCCGATCTCGACGTCCTCGAGCTCCTCCCAGGCCGGCCCTGGAAGCGGCCGGGTGGCCAGCACCTTCATCGACGCCGCCGCAGGCCGAGCACCTCGTCCAGGGGGCGCGTGTTGAGCACGTCGGCGGCCGTCGCCCAGCCGCGTCGCGCGGTCGCGACGGAGAGCGGCATGTTGCCGAGTCCGCGCACCGAGTGCGCGTCGGTCGAGCAGACGATGCGGGCGCCCGCGTCGACAGCCAGCCGCACCTCCTCGTCGCAGAGGTCGAGCCGGTCGGGCAGCCCGTTGGTCTCGAGCGCGACTCCCTCCTCGAGCGCGACCTCCACCACCCGTTCGAGCTGCAGCGCGTTCGGAGGCCGGTGGTTGATGATCCGGCCCTTCGGATGGCTCAGGCAGCGGACGGCCGGATGCCGCATCGCCTCGACCACCTTCCGCGTCAGCCGCTCCGCCTCGTCCCGCTGCCCGGCGTGCAACGAGAGCTGGACCCAGTCCAGCTCGCCGAGCACGTCGTCCGGCAGGTCGAGCGACCCGTCGCGGCGGATGTCGCACTCGGTGCCCCGGAGGATGCGGAACGGCGCCAGCTTCTCGTTCGCCGCCGCGATCTCCTCCGCCTGACGCCGCAGCGCGTCGGCGTCCAGGCCCGGCACGACGGTGACGTTCGGGGTGTGGTCGCAGATGGCGACGTATTCGTAGCCCAGGTCGCGCGCCCCCACCGCCATCTCCTCGACCGATGCCTTGCCGTCGGACCAGGTCGTGTGGCAGTGCAGGTCGCCGCGGATCTGCGCGACCCCGACGAGCTCCGGCGGCGTGCCGTCGAGCGGCGCCTCGCGCAGCTCCGGCGGGCACCACGGCACACCCAGGCGCTCGTACAACTCGTGCTCGTCCGCGGCGTCGGGGAGCGCTCCCAGGGAGGCGACGTAGGCAGGCGATCCCGTGGCCCGCAGGAGCGCCGTCCCGTAGCGCTCCGGCCCGGAGGCGACGAGCTCCACGGCGATCCCCTCGACGGTGACGCCCAGCGCCCGCCGTGGCTCGCGCTCGACGACGGTCACGACCGTCGGGAGCGCCGCGAACCGTTCCAGCACGGGCTCCGGGTCGCCGGCGCGGCAGACGAGCGCGAGCTCGTGGACCACGTCGCACCAGCGCCGGACCTCGCCTGCGGGCTCCGCGTCGAGCGGCTCCGCGAGGGCCTCGGCGAGCGCTCGCGCGCGGTTCAGCAGCAGTCCGCGCCGCCGCGGCTGGGAGTCCCGTGCGAGCCCGGCGAGGATCTTGCGCTCGGTCTCCGGCCCCACCCCCGGCACGTCGCGCAGCCGCCCGGCCGCCGCGGCGGCACGCAGCTCGTCCACCGTCCGCACCCCGAGCGCCCGCCCGATCGCGACCAGGCGCTGCGGTCCCAGCCCGAGGAAGCGGCCGAGCGCGACAAGCTGCGGCTCGACCTCCCGCTCGAGCTCGTCCAGCTCGACGAGCCGCCCGGTGGTGACGAGCTCGTTCAGGCGCCGCTCGATACCGGGGCCGATCCCGCGCAGGTCACGCACCCGGCCGGCGCGGACGAGCTCCGCGACGGGCGCGCGCGTCTCGCGCACGAGCTCCGCCGCCCGTCGGTACGCGCGCACCGTGTAGTAGCCGGCGTCGGCGAGGTCGAGCAGGCCCGCATACGCCTCCAGCGTCTGCGCGATGTCGGCATTGTCCACCGGGATAGTCTCTCTCCATGGCGACCGTCGTCATTCCGTTCGCGGGCGCGGGGGGGAAGACGCGGCTGCACGCGTCGCGGCGCGTGCGGCGCGACCTGTCGCTGGCGATGCTGGGCGACGTGCTCGCCGCCGCCGCGAACGTCGGCGCCGTTCGGGTCGTCACGGCCGACGAGGAGGCCGCGGCACTGGCGGCAGAGACGGGAGCGGCGAGCGTGGCCGATCCCGGAGACGGGCAGGGCGCGGCGGTGGCGGCAGCGCTCGCGGAGCTCGCACCCGGGCCGATCCTGGTCGTGAACGCGGACGTGCCGTGCATCGTCCCGGCCGACCTGCGGGCGCTGCTCGCGGCGACGCCGGCGGGCGGCATCGCGCTCGTCGAGGCGCTCGACGGCACGACGAACGCGCTCAGCCTGCCGGCTCCGCACGTCTTCGCGCCGCTCTACGGGCCCGACAGCGCCTCGCGCTTCCGCGCCCACGCCGAGAGCCTGGGGCTGCAGGCGGTGTCGGCCGCCGTGCCGCGGCTCGCCGAGGACGTCGACACCCCCGCCGACCTCGAGCGCCTGCAGCTCCGCTGCGGCCCGCGGACGCAGGCGGCTCTCGCGCGTCTGCCGGCCGAGGCTGCTCGTTGAAGATCGTGGTCCTCTCCGGCGGCGTCGGTGGCGCGCGCTTCGTCCGCGGCCTCGCGGGCGCCGTCCCGCCGACCGACCTCACCGTGGTGGGCAACGTCGGAGACGACGTCGAGGTGCTGGGAATGCACGTCTCGCCCGACCTCGACTCGGTCATCTACGCGCTGGCGGGCCTGAACGACGACGCGCGCGGCTGGGGCCGGGCCGGCGAGACCTGGCACGCGCTCGAGACCGTGGCCTCCCTGGACGGCGAGACCTGGTTCCGGCTCGGCGACCGGGACCTCGGCTTGCATCTGGTGAGGACGCAGGCGCTGCGCAGCGGCGAGCCGCTCTCGGCGGTCACCGCCCGCCTCGTCGACGCGCTCGGCGTGGAGACGACGCTGCTGCCGGCGACGGACGACCGCCTGCGCACGTGGATCGGCACGGCGGCGGGCGAGTTCCCGTTCCAGGAGTGGTTCGTGGCGCGCGGCCACCGCGACGAGGCGGAGCACGTGCGCTTCGAGGGCGCGGACTCCGCCTCACCGGCGCCCCGCGTGCTCGACGCGGTCGCGGCGGCCGACCTGCTGCTGCTCGCTCCGAGCAACCCGTACGTGTCGATCGGGCCGATTCTCGCCGTGCGGGCGCTGCGCGAGGCGCTCGCGGCTCGCCGCGTGCCCTGCGTGGCGGTGAGCCCTCTGATCGGCGGCCGCACGGTGCACGGCCCGGCCGACCGGATGCTCGCGCGCCTCGGCGGCGGCACCTCGCCACGCCACGTCGCGGCCTGCTACGCCGGCGTGGTCGACGCGCTCGTGGTCGACGAGGCGGACGCGGACGACCTGGACGGGCTCGGCGAGGTGCGGCCGATCGTCACGCGCACGCTGATGACCGACGACGACTCCCGCCGCCGCGTCGCCGAAGCCGCGCTCGGCGCCGTCCCGGCATGAGAGTCGGGATCGTCGGCGGCACGGGCGACTTCGGGCTGGCGCTCGCGCGGCGGCTGGTGGAGGCGGGGGAGGACGTCGTGATCGGCTCGCGCGACGCGGAGCGCGCGCGGGTGCAGGCGGGGATCGTGGGGACGGCCGGTGCCGCGAACGAGGAGACGGTGAGGGGAGCCGACGTCGTCGTGCTCGCGGTCAAGGCGAACGCCGCGCTGCCCACCGCCCAGGCGCTCGCGGAGGCCATCGGCGAGACGCCGGTGCTGAGCGTGGCGAGCGAGCTGCGGTTCTCGAAGGCGGGCGTGGCGCC
>JBBWZD010000115.1:0-25184 GCA_039648875.1 Actinomycetota bacterium | reverse complement strand
GCGGGCGCACCGTCGACCCTGACGCCGCCCTGGTCGATCTGGCGGCGCCAGTGGCTCGTCGTGTTGCCGAAGATCCCCTGGAGCAGCGCCGGGAGGTACACGACGCCGTTCGCGGCCGAAAATGTCGCCTCCGGCACCTCCGCCGGTGCCTCGTGCCGGCGGACCACGCGGGTGAAGTGGTCCTCCCCGGCTCGCGCGCCCGCCTCGCCGTGCCAGCGCGTGCAGACGCGGCGCGCGAGCTCGAGCTTCCACTCCAGCGGCTCGGCGGGATGGTCCCCGCCCGCGGCGACGAGCTCCCACCACTGCGGCAGCGCCTCGTCCGGGATCGACATCGTCTTGCCGAACATCTCCTCCGGCGGTTCGAGGATCCCGACGTAGTTGCCACGGGACTTCGACATCTTCTCCGAGCCGTCGAGGCCGACGAGCAGCGGATAGGTGACCGCCACCTGCGGCTCGAGGCCGTAGTGCTCCATCACGTCGCGGCCGGCGAGCAGGTTGTAAAGCTGGTCGGTGCCGCCGATCTCGACGTCGGCCTCGATCGCGACCGAGTCGTAGGCCTGCATGAGCGGGTAGAGCAGCTCCGAGAGGGACACCGGCTCGTGGGCCGCCATCCGTTGGGCGAAGTCGTCGCGCTCGAGCAGCCGCGCCACCGTCATGGTGCGCGTGAGGCGCACGACCTCGGCGTACGAGAGCTTCGCCAGCCACTCGCCGTTGAAGCGGATCTCGGTGCGGTCGCGGTCGAGCACGCGGAAGGCCTGCTCCGCGAAGAGCTGCGCGTTGGCGTCGAGCTCCTCCTCGGCGAGCACGGGCCGCTCGGCGGAGCGGCCGGACGGGTCGCCGATCCGGGCGGTGTAGTCGCCGACGATCAGGACGACGGTGTGGCCGGCGTCCTGCCACTCGCGCAGCCGGTCGAGCACGACCGCGAAGCCCAGGTGGACGTCGGGCGAGGTCGGGTCGATGCCGAGCTTCACCCGCAGCGGGCGACCCCGCTGCAGCTTTGCCTCGAGCGCCTCCTGCGGGAGGACGTGCACCGCCTGCCTCGTCGGGACGAAGCCGCTCACGGCGTCGAGTCTATTCAGCCCACCTTCGGAACCGCCCGCAGCGTCATCGCCACGCCGGCCGCGAGGATCACGGCCGCGCTCGCCGCCGGCAGCGCCCGTACGAGCAGCCCGTCGAAGCTCCGGCGCGCGAATGCCTTCTTGGCGAGCACGGCGGCCAGTCCGATCCCGGTGATCGAGAGTGCGAGCCCCACCGAGAAGGCCACGATCAGGACGAGGCCGAAGGCAACCCGGTGGAGCGAGATCGCGGCCAGCAGCACGACGAGGGCCGACGGGCAGGGAAGGATCCCGCCCGAGATCCCGACGGCGAGCAGGCCGCGGAGCCCGGTTCCCGGCTCGGGGGCGTGCGCATGGTGGTGGTGGTGGTGGTGCGCGGCCACGCCCTGCCGGCGGTGCGCGCGCTCGTGCAGCCAGTCCCGCGCGCGGCCGCGCAGCACGGCGACCCCGATCAGGACGACCGAGAGGCCGGCGACGAGGTTCAGCCACGGATACAGCCGGTCGGGGACGATCCACTGCGAGAGCAGCAGCGTCACGAGGCCGAGCGCGAAGACGCCGACCGTGTGCGTGACCGTGACGATCGCGCCGAGCGTCGCCGCGTCCCGCGCGGTGCCGCGCCGTCCGATGAGGTACGCCGTGACGATCGTCTTCCCGTGCCCGGGCGAGAGCGCGTGGGCAGCGCCCCAGAAGAGCGCGACCGCGAGCGACGCCAGGATCGCGAGCAGGCTCAGGCGGCCGCGCGCGATCAGGCGCGTGAAGCCCGAGTCGGCGACGCGGTCGGGCGCCTGCAGCTCCCGCCCCCGCGTGAGCTGCGGCACCGGGTCGTGCGTCGGCGCGACGGCGGCGCTCGCCGCGGTCACGTCGAGCGGGCTCTGGAGGAGGCTCTTCGGATAGGCGTGGAGCTCGTCGGAGACGCTGTGGGCCGAGGCGCCGACCACGATCTCCTTCCAGCCGATGCGGCCGGCGTAGTTCGTGTCGTGCACCGCGAGGTGCTCCGTCCCCGAAACCACGGGCCCGCGCAGGATCGTCTCCAGCCGCAGCGTGTGCAGGCCGCCGACGCCGCGGGGGAAGGCGAGCGCGTGCGTCGCCGGCACGAGCGAGACCCGGCGGCCGTCGAGCGAGACGTGCAGGCCGCGGGCGAGCCGCAGCGCATAGGCCCGCGCGTCGACGCCCTGCTGCCGTGCCTGGTAGGTCGGGATCTCGGCCATGTCGAGCACGTAACGGACGTAGAGGCGCTGGCCCGACACCTCCACGCGGGCGAAGCGGTTGACGGTGAAGTTGCCGAGCGGGTGCGCGCCGGCGGCGGCCGTGACCGCGAGCGCGCAGACCACGGTGGCCAGGAGCAGCAGCTTCTTCATCGTGCGTTCCTCCTCGCGAGGGGTGACCGCGGGATGTCTCGGGGCATTCGCCCGCGGCCAGAGACCGGTTCGACATTCGCGCCGCCACGAACCACAATTGCCTCTGATGCGAATGTTCAAGGTGAAGCGCGAGCTGGCCCACCTGTCGGACGAAGCGCTCGTCGCGCTGGCCGCACGCTCGGAGCAGGCGGCGCTCGAGGAGCTGTACGACCGCTACGGCCGCGCCGCCTACGGCCTCGCGCTGCGGGTCCTGCGCGACGCGGCGCTGGCCGAGGACGCCGTGCAGGAGGCGTTCCTGGCGGTCTGGCGGACCGCGCCGCGCTTCGTCCCCGAGCGAGGCGCGGCGAGCGCCTGGATCCTGACGCTCGTGCACCGGCGCGCCGTCGACGTCGTCCGCCGCGAGCAGCGGCGCCGCGCCGAGCCGCTCGAGCAGGTCATGGAGCAGGGCGGCGGCGGAGCCGACGAGGAGGCGTGGCTGCGCCTGCAGCGCGAGCGCGTGCAGGCTGCGCTGCAGCAGCTTCCCGACCCGCAGCGCGAGGCGCTCGAGCTCGCCTACTACGGCGGGTTCACGCAGTCCGAGCTCGCCGAGCGGCTCGGCCAGCCGATCGGCACGATCAAGAGCCGCATGTTCGCGGGGCTCGCGCGCCTGCGCGAGCTGCTGGGAGAACCCGGAATGGAGACGTCATGGACGCCGATCTCCACGACCTGACCGCCGCCTACGCCCTCGACGCGCTCGACGCGGACGAGGCCGACGCCTACGAGGCGCATCTCGCCCGGTGCGGGCCCTGCCGCGCGGAGCTCGCGACGCTCGGCGAGACTGCGACGGCGCTCGCCTGGGCCGTGGAGGCGCCGGCGCCGCCCGAGCGGCTGCGCGCACGGATCCTCGACGCCGCCGGCGCCGAGCGCACGAACGTCGTGCCCTTGCCGCAGCGGCGGCCGTGGCTCCTCCGCGCCACGGCCGGGCTCGCCGCCGTGGCGGCCTGCGCGGCGGTGGGATTCGGCGTCTGGGCCGGGCTCCTCTCCCGCTCTCTGAGCAGCGAGCGCTCTGCCCGGGCGACGGATGCCCGCGCGGTGGAGATCCTCGCGGACCGCGCGTCGCGCCGAGTGCCGCTCGCGGGCGGCGCGGGCGTCGTCGCGATCGACCCGACCGGGCAGGGCGTGCTCGTGGTCAGGCGCCTCGCCGGCGCCCCGTCCGGCAAGACGTACGAGGCGTGGGTGATCCCGCGCGGCGGCGCGCCGAAGCCGGCGGGCCTGTTCGCAGGCGGCGGCCAGACGACGGTCGTCCGGCTGAAGGAGCCTGTCCCGCGAGGCGCCGTCGTCGCCGCGACGGTCGAGCGCGCCGGCGGGGTCGGCGCCCCCACCCAGGCGCCGCTCTTCAGCGCCCGGAGCTGACGTTCGCGAGCTCGAGCGGCTCCAGCTCGTCCGCCGGCTCGAAGCCGAAGACGCGTCCGACGAAAGCGAGGGTCGCCTCGAGCGTCCTGCAGATGTTCTCGAGCTTCCGGAACCCGTGTCCCTCGCCCTCGAACGGGATGTAGGCGTACGGGATGCCGTTCCGCTCGAGCACCTCGACCATCTGCTCGGCCTGGCTCGGCGGCACGACCTCGTCGTCCAGTCCCTGCAGGAGGAGCAGCGGCCGAGCGAGGCGATCCACGAAATGGACGGGGGAGCGCTCGCGGTAGACGTCGGCACAGGCGGGGTACGGGCCAACCAGCGACTCGAGGTAGCGCGACTCGAACTTGTGCGTGTCGTCGACGAACGTCTCGAGGTCCGCGAGGCCGAACAGGCTGACCCCCGCCGCGAACGCCGTCGGCTCGTACGTCATCGCGCACAGCACGACGTAGCCCCCGGCGCTGCCGCCCTCGACCCACGTGCGCTCGCCGTCGACGCTCCCCTCCGCCGCGAGAAATCGGGCGGCGTCGACGCAGTCCTGCCAGTCGATCTCGCCCCAGCGCCCGTTCAGCAGGCGCCGGTACTCGCGCCCGAAGCCGGTGCTGCCGCGGTAGTTGACGTCGACGACGCCGATGCCGCGCTGCGTGAAGTACTGCGTCTCGAGCTCGAGGCTCGGCTCGCCGTGACCGGTGGGGCCGCCGTGGCAGACGACGCGAAGCGGCGGACGCTCTCCGGGCGGCCCCTTCCACCGGCCACTCGCGGGCGGGTAGTAGAAGGCGTGCGCCCTCGCGCCGTCGCGCGTCGGGAACTCGATCGCACGCGGCACCGAGATCGACGCCGGCTCCAGCTCGGTCTCGAGGGAGAGACGGAGGTGCTGCTCGCCCCCGGTCGCGGGGTCGAAGAGGACGAGGGTGGCCGGCGTCGTCGGCGAGGCTGCGGCGAAGACGAGCCGGCCGTCGTCTGCGGCGAGCGCGTTCGCCGTGTAGCTCGTCCACCCGAGGCCGGCGGGCTCGAGGACGCCGCGCGCCGGCTCGAGGAGCTCCAGCGAGTCGACGGCGTTCCGCGTCACGACGCACGCGACGCGCCCGTCGTCGAGGAATGCGTACCGGGTGATGCCGAAGGCCCACGACGGGTAGCCGATCTCGGCTCCTTCCAGCTCCGTCAGCGCCGGGGTCGACCCGTCGGGCTCGAGCCGGCAGACGTTCCACCAGCCGGAGCGGTCGGAGCAGAAGTGCAGCACCCCGGCCGGCGACCAGACGGGATCCAGGACCGACTCGTCGGCGCCGCCCGCGACCTGCCGCTGCGCAGCAAGCGTCCCGCCCTCCGCCACGTCGGCGATCCACAGCTCGGTGCCGTCCCACGGCATCCGCGGATGGTCCCAGGCGAGCCAGGCGAGCCGGCGCCCCGTCCGGTCGAGGCGCGGCGCGGCGAAGAAGTCGTGCCCGGAAGCGACGACGCGGGGCTCGCGGGAGCCGTCGGCGGGCAGCGCCACCAGCTCGTTCTCGACGCTCCCGCCGTCGTGGCGCTCGCGCACGCAGAAGATCGTCGCGCCGTCCGGCGTGACGCAGCCGTCGGCGTAGCGGAGCGCGTTCGGAGCGAGCGGCTCCGGCGTGATCGGGCGGATCCCGCCGCCGAGCCCGTCCACCCGGTGCAGGCGCCCGTCGGAGAAGTCGGAGCAGAAGGCGGTGTCGCCGTGGAACCAGCACGCGCCGCCGCCGTACTCGTGCACGCGCGTGCGCACGGTGAGCTCCGCAGGTGTGAGATCGACGGTCTCGCCGCCCTGCGTCGCCTGCACGAGGACGACTCGGCCGCCCTCCTCCGGACGCGACTCGAGCCAGCGGACCCGGCTGCCCGACAGGTCCAGGCTCGAGAAGCGCCGTCCCGAGGCACGGGCAACGACGTCGGCGTCCAGCTCGGAGGGCCACGTGCCGTAGGGTCTCTCGGCCACGAGGGCCTTTTACCGGGCGCGAGGGCGGCTGTCCACTAGACTCCCCCGGCTTCGTGCTGGTGCGCAGAAAACCCTCGGAGCCGGCCCCCGCGCGCCGGCGCAGGCGCCGGATCCGCAAGCTTCGCCTCCTCGCCCTCCTGGGCGTGCTGGGCCTCCTGACGATCACCGCGTTCTCCTACGGCCTCATCCTGGCGGTCGGCCAGCAGCTCCAGGGGCTCGACCCCCTCCGCCAGCAGCGCCAGCAGGTCGACGGCTACCTCTACGCCGCCGACGGCCACACCATCCTCGACGTCCTCCGCGGCGACCAGAGCCGCGTCCTCGTTCCGAGCGAGGCGATCTCGCCGCTGATGAAGCAGGCGATCGTGGCGACGGAGGACCGGCGCTTCTACGAGCACCGCGGCATCGACCTCCGCGGCATGGGACGCGCGCTGTGGGCCGACGTCCGCCACAAGGCGGCGGTGCAGGGCGGCTCGACGATCACGCAGCAGTTCGTGAAGAACCAGCTCACCGGCGGCGGCAGGACGGTGACGCGGAAGCTGAAGGAGGCCGCGCTCGCGTGGCAGCTCGAGCAGCACTGGTCGAAGGACAAGATCCTGACCGACTACCTGAACACGATCTACTTCGGCAACGGCGCCTACGGCGTCGAGCGGGCGGCGCGGACGTACTTCGGGCACAGCGCCAGGAAGCTGACGGCGGCGGAGGCCGCCCTCCTCGCAGGCATCCCCGAGGACCCGAGCCTCTACGACCCCGTCACGCACCCGCGGATCGCCGCCGCCCGCCGGCTGACGGTGTTGCGCCTGATGCTCGAGCAGCGCGTCATCGCGGCGGCCGACTTCCGCCGCGACGCCCGCGCGCCGATGCCGCGGCCCGAGGACGTGCACCTGTCGGGCGTGCAGGGGCAGGCGCCGTACTTCGGCGAGTACGTGAAGCAGCAGCTCGTCGACAGCAAGAAGCTCGGGGGCAAGCGCGTGCTCGGCAGCGGCTTCCGCGTCTACACGACCATCGACCTGCAGCTCCAGAAGCTGGCGTACAAGGCGGTGCAGAAGTGGCTGCCCTCGCCCGACGGGCCGCAGGCGGCGCTGGTGGCGATCAACCCGCGCACCGGCGCCGTGCTCGCGATGTACGGCGGCGCGAGCTTCCACCACAGCCAGTTCAACCTGGCGGTGCAGGGCGAGCGGCAGGCGGGCTCCTCGTTCAAGCCCTTCGTGCTCGCGACGGCCCTGAGACAGGGCATCGCCCCGCAGACGACGTTCGTCTCGGAGCCGATCTCGATCTTCCTCGGCAACCGCTACTGGACGCCGCACAACTACGAGGGCGAGTACCTGGGGCCGATCGACCTGACGACGGCGACCGCCGTCTCGGACAACTCCGTCTTCGCGCAACTGACGAAGCTCGTCGGCCCCGCGAACGTGGCCGCGACCGCCCACGCGGCCGGTATCACCAGCAGACTCCACGGCTACTTCGCCATCGGCCTCGGGGCCGAGCCGGTGAACCCGCTCGAGATGGCGCGGGCCTTCGCGACCTTCGCGAACGGCGGCATCCGCGTCGACGGCGCGGCCTTCGGCGACGAGCCGCGGGCGGTGACGAAGATCGAGAACGTCAAAGGCGACGTGGCGTACGCGAACAGGCCCACCGGCAAGCGCGTCCTGCCGCCGGTCGCGGACGAGGTCCTGACGCAGCTGCTGGAGGGCGTCGTCACCTCCGGCACCGGAAAGGCCGCCGCCCTTCCCGACCGGCCCGTCGCCGGCAAGACCGGCACGACGGAGAACTACGGCGACGCCTGGTTCGTCGGCTACACGCCGCAGCTCGTGACCGCCGTCTGGGTGGGCTACCCGAAGGAGGTGCGGCCGATGCTCGCCGAGTTCCACGGCGGGCCGGTCGCCGGCGGCACCTTCCCCGCTCTCATCTGGAAAACGTTCATGCAGTCGGCGCTCGCGGCCCTGCACGACCCGCCCCAGCAGTTCCCGGCGCCGCCCTCGCTCTCCGTCGCGCCCCGGCGGGTGACCTACCGGGACGGCCGGCTCGAGCTCGACAACGGCCTGTGCCACCAGACGTCCCTCGTGGACTACTTCGCGGGGCGCGGTCCGGCGAAGACGGCCGGCTGCAAGCCGAACGAGGTGGCCGTGCCGAACGTCGTCGGCCGCGAGCTGGCGGACGCGCGCAGCCGCCTCGCCGCGCAGCCGCTCACGCCCGCGCTCATCTACAAGCCCGCGAGCGCCGGCCAGCGCGTCGACGTCGTGCTGCGCCAGTTCCCCGCGACCGGGACGCTCTCGTCGTTCGACAAGGTGACGCTCGTGCTGGCGAAGCCGCTGCACGGGCTCGTGCCGCGCGTGGCCGGGCTGAGCGTGCCGGACGCCCGCGCGCGGCTCGCCCGCCTGAAGCTGCGGGCGGTCGTGCGCCCCGGCCACGGAACTCCGGGGCGCGTCGTCGCGCAGAGGCCTGCGGCGGGCGTCGCCGCGGCGCCCGGGATGGCGGTGCGCCTCGTGGTGGGAAGAAGCTAGAGCCGCCGGCTGAGGTACGGCGAGCCGACGAGCGCGTAGCGCCACGAGAGCTCCGTCGCCCGGGTGATGCCGACCCGCGGCCCGGTGGCGATCGCCGGCGTCGTCTCGCGCGGGAGGAGCTCGAACGGCGGCTCGTCGAGCGGCAGGCCGTCGTGCTCGCGTGTCACGCCGAGCGCCTGGCAGAGCTTGCCGGGCCCGGAGCAGAGGGCCCGCTCGGCGGCGACGCCGCGGCGCGATCGCATCGTCTCGAGCCCCCGCTCGGGCTTCAGCGCGCGGACCAGCACCGCCTCGGCGCGGCCCGGGGCGTCGCAGACGAGGTTCAGGCACCAGTGGAGACCGTACGAGCGGTACACGTACGCGTGGCCCGGCGGCCCGAACATCGCGGCGTTCCGCGGCGTGCGGCCGCGGAAGCCGTGGCTCGCAGGGTCCTCCTGGTCGTACGCCTCGACCTCGACGATCGGGCCGCCGACGCCGGCGACGAGCAGCGTGACCCCGATCAGGTCGGGCGCCACCTCGTGCACCGAGCGGGCGAAGAAGTCACGCTGGAGCCGGTTCACGGGCGCGGGAGTCGTAGCGCATCAGCGCGGGGAACGCGAGCGCCGCCAGGCCGCAGCCGAGCACGCAGGCGATGCCGCCGGAGGCGATCGAGAAGCGGAGGCTGGTCACCGAGGCGAGAACCCCCGCCTCGAGGTTGCCGAGGGCCGGGGCGCTCGCGACCTGCGCGAACTCGATCCCCACGAGCCGGCCGCGCAGGCCGTCGGGCGTGAGCCGCATCAGCATCGTGTCGCGGAAGACCGCGCTGACGAGGTCGGCACCGCCCGCGAAGGCCAGCAGGACGAGCGCCAGCCAGAGCCGGCCGGCGAAGCCGAACGCGGCGATCGCCGCTCCCCACGCCACGGCGGCGAGCACGACGGCGAGCCCCTGCCGGCGGACGTGGTTCACCCAGCCGCCGAGCGCCGACGCGACGAAGGCGCCGGCGTACGTGGCCGAGTAGAGGTAGCCGACGAGGCTGGGGTCGTGGAAGCGATGGGTCGCGAGCGCCGGGAACAGCGCCGTCGGCATCCCGAAGATCATGGCGTTCGTGTCGACGAGGAAGAAGCCGAGGATGACCGGCTGCCGGCGCACGTAGCGAAGGCCCTCGAGGAGCGAGCGGACGCCGGCCCGCCCGCCGCCGCCCTCCGGAAGGATGCTCGGGAGCAGCCAGACGGCCGCGAGAGGCGCCGCGAAGGTCGCGACGTCGACGCCGTAGGCGACGCGGACACCGACGGTCGCGATCAGCACTCCGGCGAGCGCCGGACCGGCGACCGCCCCGAGGTTCGAGACGAGGTTGTCGAGGTTGGACGCCGCCGGATACAGCTCGGCCGGCACGAGGCGCGGCGTCAGCGAGCGCTGCGCGCCGACACCGAGCGAGAAGGTCGACATCGCGACGAAGGCGCAGACGAAGCAGGCCCAGACGTGCGGCTGCGGCAGGAGGGCGTTCGCCAGGAGCCCGGCCGAGCCGACCGTCATGCCGAGCTGCTGCCAGAGCATCAGCCGCCGCCGGTCGACCGCGTCGGCGAGCGCGCCGCCGACGAGCGTCATCGTCAGCAGCGGCACGAGCTCGGCGAGCGCGAGCAGCCCGACGACCGCCGTCGACTTCGTGAGCGCGTAGACCTGGTACGAGAGCGCGACGTACGCGATCTCGCTGCCGACGAACGAGAGCCCCTGCGCGACCCACACGCGACGGAACGCCGGCGAGACGCGCAGCGGCGTCAGGTCGAGCGTGAGGCGGGCGAGCAGCTCGCGGGCGCCCGGCGACTCGGTGTCGGGCGGCCGCGCCGCGGACACCTGCTAGAAGAGCTGCTCCGCCTCCGCCGGCCTCGCCGTCCGCTCGAGCACGCGGCGGGCGCGGCGGCCGAGGTCGCCCAGGTCCACGCGCCCCTGCTCGACCGCGGTCGCGAGCCGCTCCGCCAGGTCGAGCGCCTCGTCGAGCACCGGGCTCACGTCGGATCCCTCCTGACCCATCTCGAGCAGGATCGTGCGCTCCGTCCGCGAGGCGACCACGGGATCGGGCACGCCCTCGACCCAGACGCGCGTGCGCCGGCCGTGCCCGCGCTGGGCGCCCTCGAGCGGCTCGAGCGCGTAGATGCGGTCGGCGCGCGCCCACTTGCCGAAGCCGAGGAACACCATGTGCGTCTGGCGACGGTCGGCCATCCGCCGGATCATCGCACCCGACGGCAGGCCCGGCGTGGCTCAGAGCGCGCCGGCCAGCACCTCTGCGACGTGCTCCTGCGCATCCCGCTCCAGCGAGGTGAAGAACGGCAGCGCGAGCGTGCGCGAGCTCGCGTCCTCCGCGACCGGGCACAGGCCCTCGCGGAAGCCGTAGCGCTCGCGCATGTACGCCTGCAGGTGGATCGACGGGAGGTAGCGGTTGTAGCCGATGCCGCGGCGCTCGAAGTGCGCGATCGCGCGCTCGCGGGTCGCGGCGTCGGGAAGCGCGACGACGTAGACGAACCACGAGCGCCTGTGGTCGGCGTCGTCGGGGCACGGCAGCTCGACCCCCGCGAGCTCGCCGAGCAGCTCCCCGTAGCGAGCGGCGACCGCGGCGCGCAGCTCGAGGATCTCGTCCAGCTTCTCGAGCTGCCCGAGGCCGAGCGCGGCGCGCACGTCGTCGAGCCGGTAGTTGTAGCCGAGCCTCGCATGGTCGAGCCAGCCGCCCTCGTCGGCGCGCCCCTGGTTGCGCAGCGAGCGCAGCAGCCGCCACTCGTCCTCCGAGTGCGTCGTCACCATCCCGCCCTCGCCGGTCGTGATCTGCTTGTTCGGGTAGAAGGCGAAGACGCAGGGGGTGCCGTGGGAGCCGAGCGGCGCGCCGCGGTACTCGGCGCCCAGCGCCTCGCACGAGTCCTGGATCAGTGCGAGGCCGTGCCGGGCGGCGATCGCGCGCAGCGGCTCGAGCTCGCACGGATAGCCGTAGATGTCGACGGCGAGGATCGCCTTCGTCCGCGGCGTCACCGCCGCCTCGACCGCCGCCGGGTCGAGGTTCAGCGTCCTCGGGTCGACGTCGGCGAACACGGGCACGCCGCCCTCGTAGACGAAGCAGTTCGCGCTCGCCGCGAACGAGTACGGCGACGTGATCACCTCGTCCCCGGGCTCGATGCCGGCCGAGACGCAGAGCAGGTGGAGGCCCGCCGTGCCCGACGAGACGGCGGCGGCGTACGGCGCGCCGACCCGCGCCGCGAGGAGCTCCTCGAAGCGGTCGATCGTCGGCCCGAGCGAGAGCCGCCCCGACCGCAGCACCTCGAGCACGAGCTCCTCCTCGCGCTCGTCGAGGTACGGCCCCGACAGCGGGACCGGCTCGACCTCCTGCTTCACGCGGGCCGGGTCGCCGACGCGTACTCGAGCCACTGGCCCCAGCGGTCGCTGCGCCCCTGCACCGTGTCGAGGTAGGCCTGCTTGATCTCGAGCGTGATCGGCCCCGGCGGCCCGATCGTCTCGTCGTCGAGCTCGCGGATCGGCGTCACCTCGGCCGCCGTCCCCGTCATGAACATCTCGTCCGCGAGATAGAGGTCGGTGCGGATCAGCTGCTTCTCGACCACCCGGTGGCCGAGGTCCTCCGCGATCTGGATGACCGTGTCGCGCGTGATGCCCGGCAAGATCGACGCGGAGAGGTCGGGCGTGTAGATGACGCCGTCGCGGACGGCGAAGATGTTCTCGCCCGGGCCGTCGGCGACGTAGCCGTCGGCGGTGAGGAGGATCGCCTCGTCGTAGCCGGCGCGCCGCACCTCCATCGTGGCGAGCATCGAGTTGAGGTAGATCCCCGTGGCCTTGGCGACGTGCGGGATCACGTTCGGCCCGACCCGCTGCCAGCTCGAGATCTTCGCGCGGATGCCGTTCTGCTGCCCGTCCTCGCCGAGGTACGCGCCCCACGGCCACGACAGGATCACGACGTCGATCGGGTTGCCGAGAGAGGACACGCCCAGCTCGCCGTAGCCGTAGTACGCGATCGGGCGCAGGTAGCACGACGGGAGACCGTTGGCCCCGATGAGGTCCCAGCACGCGGCCCGCAGCTCCTCGCGCGCGAACGGCAGCTCCATGTACAGCAGCTTCGCCGAGTTCTCGAGCCGCCGGAGATGCTCCTCGAGCCGGAAGATCGCGGTGCCGCGCCCGGTCTCGTACGCGCGGATCCCCTCGAAGACGCCGGATCCGTAGTGCAGCCCGTGCGTCCCCACGTGAACGGTGGCGTCGGCCCACTCGACGAGCTCGCCGTTCATCCAGATCTTGCTGGTCTCGCGCATGGGGTCTCCCCTCTGATTCACCGATCCGGCCGACCGGGATCGTACCCGGCTACCGTGCTGTCAAGCCTCGTCGGCGAGGTCTTCGACGTCGGCGTGCGCGAGGCGGGCGAGGTCGAGCGGGGAGAGCCCCGCCATGTGCCGCGGCGAGCCGGCGCCGACCCAGACGAGGTCATGCCGGAGCAGCCGGCGCTCGAGCAGCGCGCGCGAGATCCCCGGCGCCGGGAAGGGAGCGACGCCGCCGGGCTCGAAGCCCGTCGCGCTCAGCACCTCCTCCGGACGCGCGACGCGCGCGTACCCGGCCGCCGCGGCCGCGGCGACCTTCGCCGCGTCGGCGCGGCGGTCGCCCGGCAGGAGCGCGAGCACCGGCCGCATGTCGCACACGAAGACGAGCGACTTCACGATCTGCGAGGGGTCGCAGCCGACCGCCTCTGCCGCCGCGGCCGCGCTCGCCGTCCCCTGCGGGAGCTCCTCCAGCCGGGCGTCCACTCCCCGCGCCCGAAGCACCGCGGCCACCCGCTCCACGGTCTCCGGCCAGGCGTGCACCGGGCGAGGGTAACGCCCGGCGCAACCCGAACGGCGGCTCGAGCGTTGTCCGAATGGACGAAGCAACCTACGACGACGGGAGACGGGCGTGGGAGACGAGAATGTCCGGCGGGGGACGACGGAGGCGCTCTTCCGGGACGTGAACGAGCGCATCGCCGAGAGCGCAGAGCACTTCGAGGCGACGCAGACCGAGTTCGTGTGCGAGTGCGCCGACGTGAGCTGCACCGAGAGGCTCGACGCGACGCTCGACGAGTACGAGGAGATCCGCGCCGACGGCGCGACCTTCCTGCTCGCGCCAGGGCATGCCCAGGAGGACATCGAGCGCGTCGTCGCCGACCGCGGGCGGTTCCAGATCGTCGAGAAGATGCAGCGGACCGTCCGGGAGACCGTGCGCAGGATGAATCCGCGGCCGACGGCCGCCTGAGTCGTCTCAGGCGACGGGCCCGAGCTCGAGCACGCGGGCGTCGTCGAAGCCCTCGGCCCGGATCCGCTCGACCAGCTCCGGCGGCGGCCGCGAGTCGACCGAGAGCACCATCAGCGCCTTGCCGCCGCGGCGCGTGCGCGACACGGTCATGTTCGCGATGTTCACCCCCGCCTCGCCGAAGAGGGTGCCGACGCGGCCGATGACGCCGGGGAGGTCGTCGTAGCGGAAGAGCACGAGCAGCGGCGCGAGCTCGAGGTCGAGCTCGTACCCGAGCGCGCTCACGAGCCACTGGCGATCCTCGCGGCCGATCGTCGTGCCGGCGACGCGGATCCGCTCGTCCCCGCTCCTGATCTCCACGCGCAGGAGGTTCGTGTAGTCGCGCGCCGACTGCGACCGCTCCTCCCGCACCTCGATCCCGCGCTCGCGGGCGATCAGCGGCGCGTTCACGTAGTTCACCGGCCGGTCGGCGCGGCCCTGGAAAGCGCCGTTCAGCGCGGCCACGGTGAGCAGCCGCGTGTCGTAGTCGGCGAGGCCGCCATACGAGGTGAGGAGGATCTCGTCGGCCTTGCCGGCCGCGAGCTCCATCGCCAGGCGGCCCAGCTTCGCCGCCAGCGGCACGTACGGTCCGAGCGCCTCGAGATCCTCCGCGCCGATCGCCGGGATGTTGACGGCGTTCGTGACCACCGCCCCGTCGAGGGCGGCGGCCACCTGCTCGGCGACGATCACCCCCGCCCGGTCCTGCGCCTCCCCCGTCGACGCCGCGAGGTGCGGCGTCACGACGACGTTGTCGAGCTCGAGCAGGGGGCCGGCATAGGGCTCCGCGGAGAAGACGTCGAGCGCGGCGCCCGCGACCTTCCCGGAGCGGAGCGCGGCGAGCAGGGCGTCCTCGTCAACGAGCTCGCCGCGCGCCGCGTTGACGATGCGCACGCCCGGCCGCATGCGCGCGAACGCGGCCTCGCCGAGCGAGCCGCGGGTCTCGGCGGTCAGCGGCAGGTGCAGGGTCAGGAACTCCGCGGCGTCGTAGATCTCCTCGAGGGTCTCGACCCGCTCGACGCCGAGCTCCCGGAAGCGGTCGGCGACGACGTAGGGGTCGTACGCGACCACGCGCATGCCGAGCCCGAGCGCGCGGCGCGCGACCTGCTGGCCGATCCTGCCGAAGCCGAGCACCCCCAGCCTCTTGCCGGCGAGCTCGACGCCGCCGTAGGACGTCCGCTCCCAGCGCCCGAGCTTGAGCGCCGCGTGCGCCTGCGGGATGTTGCGCGCGAGCGCCACCAGCAGCCCGATCGTGTGCTCCGACGCCGACACGACGGTCGACTCCGGCGCGTTCGCGACGACGATGCCCCGCCTCGTGGCCGCCTCGACGTCGACGTTGTCGACGCCGACGCCGGCGCGGCCGATCACCTTCAGGTTCACGGCCCGCTCGATCAGCTCCGCCGTCAGCTTGGTGGCCGAGCGGACGACGATCGCGTCGTAGCGGTCGATGATCTGCGCGAGCTCGCTCTCGGCGTCGAGGTCGACGTCGAAGCGCGCGCGCAGGAGATCGACGCCCGCGTCCGAGATGGCCTCCCGGACGAGGACCCTCACGCGACGGCGGCGTGCTCGTACGCCTCGAGCGCGGCGGTCACGGCGGCGCCGCGCTCGATCTCCGCACCCAGGTCGGCGAGCACGAGCTCGACCGCGGCGAGCGCGGTCGCGATGTCGAACACGTCGAACCAGCCGATGTGCCCGATGCGGAAGATCTTGCCCTTCAGGCGCCCCTGGCCGTTCGCGATCGTCATCCCGAACCGCTCGCGCAGCGCCGAGACGAGCGCCCCCGACTCGACGCCGTCGGGAGCGCGGATCGCGGTCACGACTGCGCTGCGGTCGTCGTCGGGCGAGAAAAGCTCGAGACCCATCGCCTTCGCGCCGGCGCGACAGGCGCGGCCGAGGCGCACGTGCCGCTCGAACGCCGCCTCGAGGCCTTCCTCGAGCAGCAGCCCGAGGGCGACGTCGAGCGCGACGATCAGCGAGGTCGCCGGAGTGAAGGCGGCGTCGAGCTTCGCCTGGGCGCGCTGCACCCGCTCCCAGTCGAAGTAGAAGCTCCGGGCGGGACGGCGCGCGGCGAGCGCCTGCGGCGAGACGGCGCACAGCGCGAGGCCTGGCGGCGTCATCAACGCCTTCTGCGATCCGGAGGCGACGGCGTCGAGGCCCCACGCCTCGGTCTCGAGCGGCACCGCGCCGAGGCTGGAGACGGCGTCGACGGCGACGAGGGCTCCGGCCTCCTTCGCGGCAGCCGCGAGCGCCTGGACGTCGGCGACGACGCCGGTCGAGGTCTCCGAATGCGTGAGGAAGACGATGTCGACGCCGCCGAGCTCGCGCAGCCGCGCCGTGAGGTCGTCGGCACGCGGCGCCTCGCCCCACTCGTAGCGCATGGCCTCGACGGCCGCGCCCTGGCGCTCGGCGATCTGCTCCCAGCGCTCGCCGAAGTGGCCCGCCGAGACGACGACCGCCCTCGTGCCCTCGGCACAGAGGTTCACCGCGGCGGACTCCATCGCGGCGGTGCCGGAGCCGGTCAAGAGGAACACCTCGGAGTCGGTCCGGCAGATCTCACGGAGGCGCTCGAGGCAGCGCCGGTAGATGGGGCGGAAGTCGTCGCCGCGATGGTGCAGCACGGGCTCGGCCAGCGCTGCCAGCACCTGCGGCGGCACGGGCGTCGGCCCGGGCGTGAACAGGTATCGCCTCCCGGCCATCGCTGCCAGACTAGCGCCGCCGATGGACGCCCTCCTCGCCTTTGCCGCCGCACTTCTCGCTCTGCGCCTGGCCGGCAACCTCGCACGGCGCCGGCGCGCCACGCCCCGGCCCGAGCTCGGAGCGTGGGCCTGGTCGCTCGGCGCGTACGCCGTCGCGGCCGCCGCCATCGCGTGGGGTGAGGCCGCGGGCTGGGACGCGCGCGCGTTCCGCGTCTACTACGGCGCGGGGGCGCTGCTCACCGCGCCTCTGCTCGGCGCGGGGTCGCTGCTCCTGGCCGGCGTGCGGGGCGCCCGGGCGGCGGCGCTGCTCTACGCCGGGCTCGCCGTCGGAGTCGCGGTGGCGATGCCGGTGCACGGAGCGTTCGCCGCGCACGGGATCCCGCCTGCGCAGGATCATCTGGCGTTCCTGCCAGCCCGCCTGCTCGCGATCCTCGGGAACGGCCTCGGCACGCTCGCGGTCGTCGCGGTCGCGCTCCGCTCCGTGCGCCGGCGGCCGCTCGGCAACGCCCTGATCGTGCTCGGCGTCGCCGCCGCCGCCGCCGGAAGCGGCCTCGCCGGCCTCGGCGCCGCCGGCACGTCGGTCGGGATCGCGCTGGGCGTCGCGCTCCTCTACGCCGGCTTCGTCCTCGGCGGCCGCGGACGGAAGCTCCTGCCGGTCCGGGCGCCGGAGGGGCCCGCGGCGGGGTCGGCCGCTCCCGAATGACGCGAGCTACGGCGTGGGCGCCGCGACCGCGACCGTGAGGGTCGGTCCGGCGGTCGCGCCGCCGGGGCCGACGGCACGCACGCCGAGCGTGTGCGGCCCCGGTGTCTCCTGCGCCGTGTCCCAGTCCCAGGCGTAGGGCGCCGCCGCCGCGCTCCCTCGCACCTGCCCGTCGACGAGGAAGTCGACGCGGCTCACGCTGCCGGTGACCTGCACGAGCCAGTGCTGCACGCCGGAGACGGTCTGCCCGTCCGCGAGCGACTCGGCCGCGACCGCCGGCGGGCGCACCGCGTTCGAGACGACGAGCGGGATCGGCGAACGGACCACGCGCCCGTCACGCGCCCGCGCGACCACGGTCAGCACGTGCCTGCCGTCGCCGACACGGCGCGTGTTCCAGTGGAAGAGGTAGGGCGGCGAGGTGTCGTGGTCGATCTCCCGCCCGTCGAGGAGCAGGCGCACGCGCGCGGGCGCAACGCCCGTGAACAGCGCCTTGACCGGCAGGACGCCCTTCACCTGCTGCCCCGCCTTCAGGCCGACGGGCGCGAGCGTGAACGGCTCGTTCCGCACGCGCAGCGTGAAGCGGTCGCGCGTCCATGCGCCGCCGCGCCCGTAGGCGCGCAGCTCGAGCACGTGGCCGCCGTTGCGCAGGCGGAGCGTGTTCAGCAGGCGGCCGCCGCGGTAGACGAACGGCGCCGCGCGATCGACCGAGCGGACGCGACCGTCGACCAGGAACGCCACGCGCCTCACCGGCCCTCCGATCGCCGCGCGCCACGGCACGCCGCCCGCGACCACCTGGCCGCGGTAGAGCGTGCTCGAATCCACCTGCAGGCCGACGTGCTTCCGCGCCACGTGCCGCTCCGGGAAGGCGTCCCGGCGGACGAGCCGCATGAAGAGGCCCCACTTCCAGTACGGCCCCGGATCGGTGTGGCCGTCGATGCCGCCGCCCTGCAGCGGGTCGTTCGGGTCGGGCACCTGGTAATGGCCGATGATGTGGCGGCGGTCGATCGGGATCAGCGAGCTGCGGGCGATGTTCGCCGCCAGCCGGGCCGTCGCCCTGTACTCGGCCAGCGGAAAGCCCACGGGATCGTCGGTGTAGCCGGCGTTCTCGATCCCGGCCGAGCGCAGGTTGTACGCCCAGTTGCCGGCGTGCCAGGCGACGTCGTGCAGCGGCACGAGCTGCGACACCTCGCCGGAGCGGGAGACGACGAAGTTCACGGAGGCGTGCGCGCGAGGGTCGCGCAGCCACGTGACCGAGCCGAGGAAGGAGCCCTGGGTGACGTGGATGACGACGAAGCGGATCTGGCTCGGCTTCCGCTGCGCCTGCGTGTAGTTCTGGGCGGCCGCGAGCGACGGCGGCGGCGGCGCGTTGGCCGCGGCGGCAGGGCCCGCGAGCGCGAGCGCGGCGAGCACGGCGAGGCTGGAGCGACGGAGGAACGACATAAGAAGACCCCGGGGTTACCGGGGTCTTTGTAGCCGAGATCGGGGGAGGCGTCGAGGGTTCAGGCGGCTGCTCCGACGGCCCGCAGCGAGGCCGTCACGGCGGCGTCGAACGAGCCGGCGATCGTGCCGGCGGCCGCGCGCTCCTCCGCGAGGATGCGCCGGGCGAGCGCCGCCGTCTCCTCGTCGCCGGCCGCGGCGGCGACGCGGGCGAGCTGCTCGTACGCGCCGATCTCGAGGTGCTCGAACGCGTACGCGAACGCCGTCAGCTTCCCGGGCGTGTCGGGATGACCCTGGAAGAAGGCGCCCCAGTTGAGCGCGCCGAGCCGCATCAGGGCGTCCTTCAGCGACGACGGGTCGCCGCCGAGCGCGTGCAGCCGCTCCTCGACCAGCTCGGCGTGGTCGCGCGTCTGCGCGAGGTGGTCGGAGAAGACGGCCGCGAGCTGCGGCTCCTGGACGATCGCCGCCCCGCGCTCGAGCAGGCCGATCGCCTGCTCCTCGATCGCGTGGGCGTCGGCGAGGTACTTCCGCAGCTGCTCCTCGAGGTCGTCCCGCCCGACCTGCCGCAGCGAGGCCTCGACGGAGCGGTCGAACCCGGCTTCGAGACGCTCGATCATCCTCCGCTCCTCGTCGCGTATGCGGCTCGCAGCCTCGGCGACCTCCGGCTCGCCGGCCCGGTCGGCGACACGCAGCAGCAGCTCGTAGGACGCGAGCTCGAGCCCCTCGTACGAGAGGGCGTGCGCGGCGAGCTTCCCCGGCGTGTCGGGCTGCAGCCGCGCGAAGAGGAGGAAGCCCTTGCCGCCGACGGCCATCACCGCGTCCTTCAGGCGGGCCGGCTGCGCGTCCCGCGCCTCGAGCAGCTCGCGGGTCAGCCGCTCGTGGCCCTCCGTCTCGGCGAGATGCTCCCGGAACGCGCCGGCGAGCTCGGGGTCGCCGGCGAGGTCGGGCGCCGTCCGGAGCTGCGCCAGCGCCTGCACCTCGATCCCGTGGGCGTCTGTCAGGTACTTCGTGAGCTGCTCGTGGAGCTCGCGTGCCATGCGTCCTCCTCCTCCGTCGACGTCCCGCCAGGAGTTCCCGGTGCGCTGCGTCGCTACTCCGCCCGTTGGCCGCCGCCGCTTTGGTACCGTGCGCGCCGCACGCATAGCCGCGCCGGACGGTGCTGCCCTCCCGAGGGTCTCCCCCGCTCGTTCGGCCTCCGACATTGCAGCGAAATCACTGGAGGTGATTTCATTTTGCGGCGTTCGATTACGGCTGCGGCCGCGCTGCTCGCGCTGGCCGGGCCCGCCATAGCGTTCGGGGCCTCGCAGGCGGCGGGGCGGGAGCAGCGGGCGAGCAGGCAGACGGTGGCCTACTACGGCAGGGAGATCGCCCGCTTCGAGAAGGGGACGTGGTACTGGCAGCGGGTGATGGGCCTCGCGGCGACCGCCGCGGACGGGCGGGAGCTGGCGCGTCTGAGCTCCCGCGAGCTCCAGCTCCTCGACCAGCGCTGGCAGCAGCGCTCCGCGGCCGCCTATCGCCAAGCGCAGCACCCGCCGCACCTGCAGGCGCTGCTCTGTATCCACCGGCACGAGGCGACCTGGGACGACCCCGGAGCGCCGTACTACGGCGGGCTGCAGATGGACCTCGGCTTCCAGCGGACCTACGGCGGCTGGTTGTACCGCGCGAAGGGCACGGCCGACCGCTGGACGCCGCTGGAGCAGATCTGGACGGCGGAGAAGGCGGTGAAGAGCAGGGGCTTCTGGCCGTGGCCGAGCGCCGCTCGGCTCTGCGGCCTGGTGTGACCGGCACGGCAATGTCGTCCTGACACTGCCGTGACTTGACAAGACATCAACGTGATGTCATAGTGCCGTCATGCAGATCGACGGCTACGTCCAGGCGCTCCGCGACGACCTGACCCGCGTGGCCGCGGTGGGCGACGAGGCCACCTCCCGCGCCGCGCAGCTGCTTTCCCTCGCGCTCGAGTCCGCTCTCGGCCGGCGCCTGCTCGAGGCGCTCGGCGAGGCGGCGCTCGAGCTCTCCGGCCAGCTCGACGGCGGGCGGGTCGAGGTGCGCATCGCCGGCGGCGACCCGGAGCTCGTCCTCGTCCGTGACGAGGAAGCCCCCGCCGAGCCCGCCGACGAGGCCTTCGCGGCGCGGATCACCCTCCGCCTCCCCGAGAGCCTGAAGGGCCGGCTCGAGGCCGCCGCGACGCGCGACGGCGTCTCCGTCAACACCTGGGTCGTGCAAGTGCTGTCGCGCGCGACCGAGCCACGCGCCACGAGCGGCGGAAACCGCCGGCGCCTCACCGGCTACGGCCGGAGCTGAAAGGAGCATCGATGTCCGACATCCTCATCCGCGCGTCCCTGCCCGGCGACTGCCGCTGGCAGTACGACGACCCGTCCGGCCTCCCCGAGACGCCGCTCGCGGTGCAGCTGCCCGCCACCCTGCGCGGCGACGTGGAGCACGCCGCCGCTCGCGACGGCATGACGCCCACCGAGTGGCTGCTCTCCCTCGTCACCCGCAACCTCTTCCCCGCCGCCTCGCCGGTCCGCTGACGATGGCCGAGCACCGCTTCCACACCCCGGAGCCGGTCGAGCTGGAGATCAAGATCCCGATCGGCGAGATCGAGGTGGAGACGGTCGAGGGAGACGAGTCGCTGATCACGCTCGAGGGCGACGAGCGACTCATCGAGCTGACCGACGTCGAGCTCCGCGGCCGCACCCTCGCCGTCGAGCTCCGCGGCAAGAAGTTCGGGCTTTCGATCTCGATCGGCGACTTCGGCTTCGGGAGCGCCAAGCTCCGCGTCCGCGCCCGCGTCCCGCACGGCAGCGCCGCCAACCTCGCGACCGCGACCGCCGACATGCAGGTGGGCGGCCTCGTCAGCTCCCTCGAGACGAAGTCGGCCTCGGGCGACCTCACGGTCCGCGCGCAGGTCGAGAGCGACGCGACGGTCAAGACCGTCAGCGGCGACGCCGCCCTCGAGGACGTCGGCGGCGAGTTGCGCGCGCAGACCGTGTCGGGCGACCTCTTCGTGCGCTCCGTCGGGGGCTCCGTCCAGACGAAGAGCGTCTCCGGCGACGTCCACCTCGGCTCCGTGCGCGAGGGGCAGGTGACGGCGCAGAGCGTCTCCGGCGACATCGAGATCGGCGTCGCCCGCGGCACGATCCTCGACGTCGACGCCGGCTCGGTGTCGGGAGACCTCGCCTCGGAGGTCCCGCTCGGGAGCGACCCCGGCGCGCCCGGCGCCGGCCCGATGCTCGTCGTCCGCGGCAAGACCGTCAGCGGCGACTTCCGGGTCGTCCGCGCCTCCTGATGCGCGCGCTGCTCCAGCGGCGCGACCTGCGGCTGCTGCTCGCAGGGCAGTCGCTCTCGATGTTCGGGGACTGGGCGATGTACATCGTCCTCGGCATCTGGGCGAAGGTGCTGACCGGCTCGAACGCGGCCGCGGGGCTCGTCTTCCTCGCGCTCGCGCTGGCGGGCCTCCTCGCGCCGCTCGGCGGCCTCGTCGTCGACCGCCTGCCGAAGCGGCGCCTGATGATCGTGACGCACCTCGCGCTGGCGGCCGTCGTGTGCCTGCTCCTGCTCGTGCACGAGCGCAGCGACCTGTGGCTCCTCTACGTCGTCGCCGTCCTCTACGGGCTCGGGGGCGACGTCTTCGGCGCCGCGCGCTCGTCGATGCTGAAGGCGATGCTGCCGGACGAGCAGCTCGGTGACGCGAACGGCGCCCTGCAGTCGGTGCGCGAGGGGCTGCGGCTCGTCGCGCCGCTCGCCGGGGCGGGTCTCTACGCCGCCTTCGGGGGCCCCGTGGTGGCTCTCGTCGACGCGGCGACGTTCGCGCTCTCGGCGGCGCTGCTCGTGAAGCTCCCGTTCGCCGAGCCGGCCGTCGCGGTCGCCGAGCACCATTTCCTGCGCGAGATCTCGGCGGGCATCGTCCACATCGGCCGCACGCGCGTGCTGCGCGAGCTCACGGTCGGCCTGGCGGCCGCGCTGCTGCTCGTCGGCTTCGGCGAGACGCTGATCTTCGCGCTGACCAGTGAGGGACTGCACCACGCTCCGGCGTTCGTCGGCGTGCTCGACTCCTGCCAGGGCGCCGGGGCGATCGTCGGCGGCCTCACCGCGCCGTGGTTGCTGCGCCGGATCGGCGACGTGCGCCTCGCCGGGGTCGGCATCCTCTTCTTCGGGCTCGGCGTGTCCTGCTGGCTCGTGCCGCGCACGCCGGTCGTGCTCGCCTCGATCGCCGTCGCCGGCGCCGGCATCGTCTGGGCGGTCGTCGCGCTCGCGACGGCCTACCAGCGTCGCAGCCCGAGCCACATCCAGGGGCGCGTCGCCGCTGCGGCGAACATGCTCTTCAGCGTCCCCCAGACGATCTCGATCGCAGCGGGCGCGGCGCTCATCACCGTCGTCGACTACCGGGTGGAGGTGCTTGCGATGGCCGTCGTGCTCACCCTCTCGTCCCTGTACCTGCTCACCCGCCGGGGCGACGAGCCCGAGACCGCGCCGCACCCGGCAGCGGCGTGAACGCGCTCCCCCTCCGGCGCAACCGCGACTTCGTCCTGCTGCAGGTGGGACAGACGCTCTCGACGATCGGCTCCGAGTCGACCGCGATCGCGTACCCGCTGCTCGTGCTCGCGGTCAGCCACTCGCCGGCCAAGGCGGGCCTCGTCGGCTTCGCGCGCCTCCTGCCGTGGGCGCTGTTCGGCCTCCTCGCGGGCGCCGCCGTCGACCGCTTCCCGCGCAGGCGGATGATGCTCGCGGCCGACGTCGTGCGGGCTGCCGCGGTGGCCAGCCTCGTCCTGGCGATCGCGCTCGGGCGGCTGTCGTTCGGGCAGGTGCTGATCGTCGCGTTCGTCGAAGGGACGATGTTCGTGTTCTTCAACATCGCCGAGATCGGCGCGCTTCGCTCGGTCGTCCCGGCGCCGCAGCTGCCCGCGGCGGCGGCCGCCGAGCAGGCGCGCTGGTCGACCGTGACGATCGCCGCGCCTCCCCTCGGCGGCTCCCTCTTCGGGCTCGGGCGCGGGCTCCCGTTCGCGGCCGACGCCGTGTCGTACGTGTTCTCCTTCGCGTCGCTGCTGGCGATGCGGACGCCGTTCCAGGAAGAGCGCGGCCGCGACGAGACGCCGCTGCGCGCGCAGCTCGCGGAGGGCCTGCGCTGGCTGTGGGGGAATCCGTTCCTGCGGAGCTGCGCCCTGCTCTTCACGTGGACGAACCTCGTCTTCGAGGGGCTCTTCATCGTGATCATCGTCGTCGGCCGCCGCCAGGGGCTGTCCGGCGGCGAGATCGGGGGGCTCATCGCCGCCGTGGGCGCCTGCGGACTGGCCGGGTCCGTCGTGGCGCCGAAGCTGCAGCGGCGGTTGTCGATGCGGACGATCCTGGTCGGATCGTTCTGGGTGCAGCTCGGCCTGGCGGCATTCGTCGCGAAGCCCAGCATCTACGTGCTGCTCGGCGCGTTCGTGCCGGTCGTCCTCGTCCTTCCCACCGCGAGCGCGGCGGTGATCGGCTACCGCGTGGCGGTCGTGCCCGACCGCCTCACCGGCCGGGTGAACGGCGTCGCCCGCACGATCGCGATCTGCGGCTCCCCGCTCGGCCCGCTCGCGGCGGGGATCCTGCTCAGCTCGTTCTCGGCCCGGACGACCGTGGCGATCCTGGTGGTGGTCCTGCTGGGCATGGCGGTGGTGGGAACGCTCAGCCCGTCGATCCGGCACGCGCCGAGCCTCGACGACCTCGACGCGCCGCCTACGCCCGCAGCTTCTCCCGCAGAAGCCGGTTGACGACCTTCGGGTCGGCCTTCCCCTGCGTCTCCCGCATCACCTGGCCGACGAGGAAGCCGAGCACGCCCTCCTTGCCGCCGCGGTAGGTCTCCACCTGCTCCGGGTTCGCGGCCAGCACGGAATCGACCGCCGGCTCCAGTGCCGACTCGTCGGAGGTGACCCGCTGTGCGAGCCAGTCGCCGGCGTCGAAGTCCGGCGCGGCGCTCGCTGCGATCGCGGTCGTGTACACCTCGCGCGGCAGCTCCGACTTGACGGCGACGATCCTGGCGAGCTCCTGCGCGTTCACCGCCGCGAGGTCGACGTTCGCGGCCGCGATCTCGTTCATGACCGCGTTCGCGACGAGGCGCGGCTCACTCGAGTCGGCGGCGAGCAGCCGCTCGTAGAGGCCGTCGCGCTCGCTCGTGACGAGGCCGTGGGCGAGCTCGAAGCCGAGGTCGCGCTCGAGGCGCCGGATCCGCGCCGCCGGCAGCTCGGGCAGCTCGCCCCGCAACCGCTCGACGAGCTCCGCCAGCGGCTCGACCGGCACGAGGTCCGGCTCGGGGAAGTAGCGGTAGTCGTCCGCCTCCTCCTTCGTGCGGTGGACGGTGAGACGGTCGGTGTCGGGCTCGTAGTCGTAGGTGGACTGCTCGACCGGCTCGCCCGCCTCGTGCGCCGCCGTCTGCTGCCGGATCGCCGCCTCGATCGCGCGCCCGATGAAGGTGAACGAGTTCATGTTCTTGATCTCCCAGCGAGGCCGGTAGCCCTGCTCGCCGCGCTCGCGCACCGACACGTTCACGTCGGCGCGGAGCGTGCCCTTCTCCATCTCCGCGTCCGAGACGCCGAGCTCGACGATCGTCTGCCGCAGCACGCGCAGGAAGCGCAGCGCCTCGTCCGCCGAGCGAAGGTCCGGCTCCGTCACGATCTCGAGCAGGGGCGTGCCGCCGCGGTTGAAGTCGACGAGCGAGTAGTCGGCGCCGACGGAGCGGCCGGTCGCGCCGCCGGCATGCACCGTCTTGGCCGCGTCCTCCTCGAGGTGCGCGCGGTGGATGCCGACGACCTCCTCGCCCTCGGCCGTGGGTACGACGAACCGGCCCCGTCCG
>JBBWZD010000042.1:0-3538 GCA_039648875.1 Actinomycetota bacterium | reverse complement strand
TGTGCTCGACACCGAAGCGCTGCTCCTCGTCGATGATCACGAGGCCCACGTCCTTGAACGCGATCTCCTTCGTCAGGATGCGGTGCGTGCCGATCACCATGTCGACGGTGCCGTCGGCGAGGCCCTTCAGCGTCTCCTTCACCTCCCGATCGCTCTGGAACCGGGACATCGGGCGCACGTTGACGGGGAAGCCGGCGAAGCGCTCGTTGAACGTCTCGAGGTGCTGGCGGACGAGCAGCGTCGTCGGCACGAGCATCGCGACCTGCTTGCCGTCCTGGATCGCCTTGAAGGCGGCGCGGACGGCGATCTCAGTCTTGCCGAACCCGACGTCGCCCGAGATCAGGCGGTCCATCGGGATCGGCTTCTCCATGTCGGCCTTGACCGCGTCGATGGTCTCGAGCTGGTCGGGCGTCTCCGCGAACGGGAACGCCTCCTCCAGCTCGTGCTGCCAGGGGCTGTCCGGTCCGAACGCGTGGCCGCGGGAGGCCATGCGCGCGGAGTAGAGCTTCACGAGCTCGACGGCGATGTCGCGGACCGCCTTGCGCGCGCGACCCTTCGCGGCGGCCCAGTCGGAGCCGCCCATCTTCGAGAGCTGAGGAGCCTCCCCGCCGACGTAGCGGGTCAGCAGGTCGAGCTGGTCGGTCGGCACGTAGAGCTTGTCGCCCGGGTAGCCGCGCTTCGAGGGCGCGTACTCGAGGAGGAGGAACTCGCGCACGACCTTCTCCGGCGCCTTGTCCCCGATGCGGCGCGGCCCGGTCTTCTGCACGGGCGCGATCTCGCGGCGGACGAGCTCGACGAACCTCCCGATGCCGTGGGTCGCGTGCACGACGTGGTCGCCGGCCTTCAGCTGGAGCGGGTCGACGACGTTCTTGCGGCGGGAGGCGAGCTTCTTCGGCCCGCGGTTGTCCATGGTCGCGGCGCGGCCGTAGAACTCGCGCTCGCTGACGACCGCGAGGGAGATCTCGGGCTGCTCGAACCCGGTCTCGAGGTCGCCGATGAGCACGTAGGCGACGCCGGGCTCGAGCTCGTCGGGCAGCTGCTCGACGATGCGGGCGGCGGCGCCGCGCTCCGCGAGCACGTCGCGGGCGCGCTCGACGAGCCCCTTGCCCGCGGAGGTGACGACGGTCGACCAGCCGTGACGGAGGCGGGAGGCGATGTGGTCCAGCAGCTCGGCGGGCTTGCCCGGCGTGACCGGGGTGGCGCCGCCCTTGACGCGGAGGTACTCGGCCGAGTCCGCGAGCAGCGCGGCCGCCTTCGCGGGATCGAGCTCGGCGACCGACTCGGCACCGTCGGGCTGCGACTCGAAGCTGCTGATGGTCCACCACGTGCCGTCCGGCACGGACTCCCGCAGCCGGTTGACCGTGAGGAAGTCGCCGGACTCGAGGTCGATCGGCGCCTGCGCGCCGGCCGTCGCGGCGCTCCACGCGGCGTGCAGGAACTCCTTGTTCGTGTCCGCGAGGCTGACCGCGCGGCTGGCGACCCGCTCCGGGGAGAGCACGCAGACCGCGGCGCCGGCCGGCAGGTACTCGGTGACCGGGATGAGGCCGTCGGCGAGCACGGGCGCGAGCGACTCCATCCCCTCCACCGGGATGCCCTCGGCGACCTTGGCCAGCATCTGCGCGAGGTTCGGGAACTCGTGCTGCAGCTCGCGGGCGCGCTGCTGCACCGACTCGGTGAGGAGCAGCTCGCGCGCGGGGACCAGCTCGACGCGGTCGACCGGAGCGTCGAGCGTGCGCTGGTCGGCGACGGAGAAGCCGCGGATGCCGTCGACCTCGTCGCCGAAGAAGTCGATGCGGACCGGGTGCTCGCCGATCGGCGAGAAGACGTCGAGGATGCCGCCGCGGACCGCGAACTCGCCGCGACGGGTGACCAGGTCGACGCGGCTGTACGCGAGCGCGACGAGGCGGTCCACGATCACGCCCAGATCGAGGCCGCGCTGGTGCAGCTGCAGCTCGATCGGCTCGACCTCGGCGAGGCCGGCGACGATCGGCTGCAGGGCGGCGCGGACGGGCGCGACGATCACGAGCGCCGGGTCGCCCGGCTTCCAGACCCGCATGCGCCGGATCGCGTGGAGGCGGCGGCCGACGGTCTCGACGCCCGGGCTCAGGCGCTCGTGCGGCAGCGTCTCCCAGGCGGGCAGGTCGAGCAGCTCGGCGTCGGGCAGCAGGCACTCGAAGGAGCTCCGCAGCGCGTCCGCCTCCCGCTCCGTCGCGGTGACGACGAGCAGCGCGTCCGCGTCGCCGCGCTCACGCCGTCGCTGGAGCAGCGCCGCGATCAGCGGCGCGTGCAGGCCCGGCGTCGCCGAGAAGTCGGCGGGACGGGAGGCGGCGAGCAGCGCATCGCTCATCGAATCGGCGTGCGCA
The DNA here is from genome assembly GCA_039648875.1 of Actinomycetota bacterium. Taxonomy (GTDB): domain Bacteria; phylum Actinomycetota; class Thermoleophilia; order Gaiellales; family Gaiellaceae; genus Palsa-739. The sequence goes on along the minus strand of JBBWZD010000042.1, from coordinate 1,175 downwards.
AGCAGACGTGGCAGACCCCCGAGACTCACTGTTCCAAGTGTACGGAAGGGTCCGACAGCGGGTGCGCGGCGACCGGTCGCTCCCGGGGCCGTCCGCTGCAAGAAGGACGGAGCGCTCGGTCGGATCAGCAGCGGAGGGCCCCGGTAGCGCGATCAGCCGGCGAGGTGCCCGGTCAGGCGCTCCCACGCCCCTGAGCCGATCGCCGCCTGCTCCGCCGCCGAGAACGGGGAGCCCTCGAGGAACGCGCGCGCCCTGCCGCCGCTCGTGTCGATGTACGGGTAGTCGGTGGAGTACAGGATCCGCTCGACGCCGACGACCTCCGCCGTCCAGCGGAGGTACCGCTCGCTGAGGACGCCGCTGCCCGTCACCCACACGTTCTGCCGGAAGTAGTCGAGGACCGGTCGTTCGAGCGGCAGCCCGGAGCGCTCGATGCCCGCGCTGAAGCGCTCGAGGAAGAACAGCACGACCTCGCCCCAGTGGCCGACGACGACCTGCAGGTCCGGATGCCGGTCGAAGACGCCGCCGAGGATCATCCGCAGCAGCTGCACGCCGGTCTCGTAGTGCCACCCGATCGCGTGGTTCGCGAAGGCGCCCGACGCGGCATCGCCGAACCCGTCGTAGTACTGCTGCCGCACCGGGTCGACCGGGGTCTGCGGATGGAGGTAGAGCGGCGCGTGGTGGCGCGCGGCGACGCCGTAGACGTCGTCGAAGCGCGGGTCGTCGGCGTTCACCGTGCCCGTGCGGCCGTTCAGGAGCGCGCCCCGGAAGCGCAGCGCGGTGAGCGCGCGCTCGAGCTCCTCCGCGGCGCCCTCGGCGTCCGGCGTCGGCACCGCGGCGAACGCCTGGAACCGATCGGGACGCCCGGCGACGATCGCGGCGAGCGCGTCGTTCGCCTCCCGGGCGACGTGCACCGCGTCGGCCGCGCCGAGGTTCTGGACCCCGGGGCTCGTCAGGGAGAGCACCTGCACGTCGACGCCCTGGTCGTCCATCGCGGCGATGCGCTCCTCGCCGGTGTCGCGGAGGCGTCGAGACAGCTCGTCGTCCCCGCCGCCGTGCGCCTCGCCCCCCAGGAGCCGGGACCACGCCGCCACCAGCTCGGGGACGACGAAGTGCTCCTCCAGTGCCGTGATGCGCATGGCAGCAGCATCCGCCGGGCGTGCTGGACGCGTTCCCAG
>JBBWZD010000024.1:0-3039 GCA_039648875.1 Actinomycetota bacterium | reverse complement strand
CACCTCCGTGTCGGAGGTGGAGCGGAAGGTGTGCCCGAGCGAGCGCAGCTCGTCGCGCAGCTGGTGGTGGTTGTAGATGCAGCCGTTGAACACGATCGTCGAGCCGGTCTCGTCGTCCCGCATCGGCTGCGCCCCGGCGGCCGAGAGGTCGATGATGGCGAGCCGCCGGTGCCCCAGCGCGACCGGGCCCTCCGCCCACAGCCCCTCGCCGTCGGGACCGCGGTGCACCATGCAGGCGGTCATGCGCGCGACCGTGCCGCGGTCGGCCGCCCTGCCGTCGAATCGCAGCTCACCGGCAAGTCCGCACATGGGCGACCTCCTACTTCTCGTGCGGCCTGGTCCGCCGATGCTCGGGGAGCACGATCCAGGTGTCCTTGGCCCCGCCGCCGCGTGAGGAGTTCACGACGAGGCTGCCCTCCGGCGCCACCCGCGTCAGGGCGAGATCGGCCAGCAGGTAGTCCTTCTTGCGGTGCCCCGTCGAGTACACGAAGGCTCGCAGGTCCACGTGGCGCGGCTGCAGCAGCCCGTCCTCGAGGGACGGCACGGAGGAGAGCGAGACGACCTCCTGCGCCACCCAGGACGCGGGGTCGTCGGCGATCTCCGCGCGGCGCAGCGTGACCTCGGCGGCGTCCGCCGCGGGCCCGACGAGCACCCCGCGGCCGCCCGAGCCGTCGACCGGCTTCGTGACCAGCTCGCCGACGCGCTCGAGCACCGCCTGCCGCTCCGTCTCGTCGCCGAGGCGGTACGTGGGCACGCTCTCGAGCAGCGGGCGCTCGTCGAGGTAGTACCCGATCAGCTCCGGCACCGACCGGTACATCGCCTTGTCGTCGGCGACGCCGTTGCCGGGCGCGTTCACCAGCGTGACCCCGCCGGCAGCGGCGACGTCCATGATCTCGGCACCGATGGGGTCGCCGACGTCGTTCACGAGGTCCGGCAGCTCGACGTCGAGCCGGACGTAGAGGCTGCCGATGCGGTCACCGCTCGAGCGCTGCACGACGGTGCCGTCCTCGACAGCGAGGTCGCCGGGCACCGTGAGCAGCAGGCCGGCGCCGGTCGCCAGCCGGCGGTGCTCGAACCACGCCGAGCTGCTCTCGCCGGTGGAGAGCAGTGCCCCACGGGTGCCGGGCTTCGCGCCCGCGAGCACGGTGCGCCGCAGCCGCTCGAGGGCGGTCGCCGGGTCGGCCAGGTGGTCCGGCCGCGGCATCCCGGGCGCCACCGAGTCCATCAGCTGGCGGATCGCGATGGCGTACGCGACGCCGGAGGGGTTGCGCACGTTGTCCTCGAGCACCCGCCAGCCGCCGTACTCGTTGCGGACGAGGTCGAAGCCCTGGATCGGCGCCCGCAGCGCGTTCGCCGGCAGGCGCGCCGCCGCCGCGTGCCAGCCCGGGGCGCCGAGCACCGCCTGCTCGGGTATCACGCCGTCGCGGAGGATCCGGCGCTCGCCGTACACGTCGTCGAGGAACGCCTCGATGGCGCGCGCCCGCTGGGTGAGGCCGGCCTCGAGCTCGGACCACTCGTAGGGCTGGATCAGCCGCGGCACGACGTCCACGCGGAAGGGCTGCTTCGTGCCCGCGACCCCGAAGTCGAAGGAGTGCTCGGCGGTCCAGCGCTCGCGCTTCGCCTCCAGCTCGGCGATGCCGCTCGCGCCGAGGCCGCGCACGTGCTCGACGACCGCGCGGTAGTTCGGGCGGGGCACGGCGTTCGCGTCGATGCCCTCGTCGCCGGCCCGCGCGCGGTAGCGGCGGAGGGCCGGGGCGTCGGCCGCGGGGCCGGAGGCGGGCCCCTGGGTCTCCTCGACGACGCTGCGCATGACGTCGCCGAGGTCGCCGTGCTGCACGAACGCGGCGCGCTGCCGGTCGGCGGAGTTGCCGCGGGCGAGGGCGGTCTCGGTGAGCTCCGACACCTCGTCCCAGTCGCCGAGCTCCTCGAGGGTCTCGCGCAGATCGGTGACGAGCCGTCGCACGACGTCGGGCGCGGACGACGGCCGTGGATGCGCGGAGTCGTCGAGCAGCTTGCCGGACAGCCCGCCGCGGGCCGCCTGCCAGATCGCGGCGCGGTGCAGGGGGAGGGGCCGCACGTCGCGCGGGTCGCCCCGCTCGATCGCCTTCTCGGCGTCGCGGACCATCGCGCGGAACAGCCCGGCGATCAGCACCGCGTCGTCGACGAGGGGGCACGCGTCGCAGATGCGCAGCTCGAGGGTCGGTGCGTGCGAGGACGGCCGGACGTCGAAGTACGCCATCTTCGCGTCCGCGATCACGCCGGAGGCGATGAGGTCCTGGAGCAGCTCGTCGTAGGCGGCGGCGTCGGGCAGCGGCCCGGTCGCGCCGGCGGTGGGCCAGCGCTGCCAGATGATCGTGCGGATCGACGCGTAGCCGGTGTCGAGCCCGTTCCAGTAGGGGGAGCTCGCGGAGAGGGCGAGCAGCACGGGCAGCCGGCTCGCGATGCGCTGCGTGATCTCGACCGCGACCTCGCGGTCCTCGACGCCGACGTGGATCTGGGTGCCGCAGATCAGCTGCTCGTCGACCAGGAGGCGGTACTGCTCCTGCATGCGGCCGTAGCGGCCCGTCGCCGTCAGCTCGAAGTCGCGGAACTCGCTGCGCGGGGCGGTGCCGACCGCGGCGATCCCGAGACCCTCCTTCGCGGCGACCTCCACGGCGCCCCTGCGGAGGCGGAGGAGCTCCCGCCGGAGTCCGTCGAGGCTCGACACGACGTCCGTGTTCGTCTCGACCGTCGTGCGCTGGATCTCGGCGGAGTAGTTCTCGCGGGGCAGTCGCGCCAGCAGCTGCGGAGCGCGTGCGGCGAGCTGCCAGCGCTCGAGATCGATGAGGTGCAGCTCCTCCTCGGCGCCGAGCGTCAGTGCGGCGGCCATTGCGGAACCCTAGTCGGGCTCGCTGGGTCGAGCGCCGACCGCCGCTCAGGCGAGGCCGGTCGTGCCGACCAGCAGGCCGATCGACCAGGTCGCGGCGAGCGCGAGCGAGCCGCCGACCAGCGTCCGGATCGTCGGCCGCAGCGCCGGTGCGCCGCCGAGCCGGGCGCCGG
>JBBWZD010000194.1:0-2703 GCA_039648875.1 Actinomycetota bacterium | reverse complement strand
CAGGCGGCGCTAACGGATTCCGCGCAGGGTCTTCACACGCCACTTACATCGGGCCGCGACCCTGGGGGTCGATGCTGCGCGCCGCCGGAGCCCTGCTCGCTCTCGTCGCTGCCGCCGTCCTCGCCGGTTCGGCGGTCAGGCAGGCGTCGGCCGTCCCCACGTCGGCCGCGAAGCGCGTCGCGCCGCTCCTGGTCGGGATCAACGACGAGCCGAGCACGCTCTACGGGGATCCGGAGACGGGCTTCAGGACGCTCGCCGCGCTGCGCGCGCAGGTGCTCCGAGTCAACCTCTACTGGGGCGGCACGAAGTGGGCGGTCGCCAAGACGCGCCCTGCCGACGCGACCGATCCCGGCGATCCCGCCTACGACTGGACGCTCTACGACCGCCTCGTCCGCTACGCGGCGGCGAACCAGATCAAGGTCGTCTTCTCGATCCTCTTCACGCCCGCGTGGGCGAACGGCGGCAAGGCGCGGAACGTCGCTCCCACCAACGCAGCCGACCTGCGCGAGTTCGCGTACGCGGCCGCCGCGCGCTACAGCGGCTACTGGTCGCCGCCGGAGGCGCAGCAGGACGTCTCCTACGGCAACGACGGGACGCCGCTGCCCGCGGTGACCATGTGGACGGCCTGGAACGAGCCGAACAACCCGGTGTGGCTGACGCCCCAGTACAAGCGCGTCGGCGGCAAGTGGCGGATCGAGAGCGCCTACCAGTACGCGAAGATCTGCAACGCCGTCTACGGCGGCGTCCACTCGGTGCTCATCTCCCCGGCCCGCGGCCCCGTGCCCGGAGAGCAGGTGGCCTGCGGCGTCACCGGCCCGCGCGGCAACGACGCGCCGCGCTCGTCACGGCCCGAGGTCGACCCGCTCTCGTTCATGGCGGCGACGAAGCGCTACGGCCTCAAGCGGTTCGACGTCTGGGCGCACCACCCCTATCCGCTGCGGGGCACCGACTCGCCCACCTACGTGCCCAAGCCGGCCGAGCACGCGGTCGTGCTCGGCAACATCGGCGTCCTGCTGCAGAAGCTGAAGCAGCTCTGGGGCCCGAAGCACCTCTGGCTGACCGAGTACGGCTACCAGACGAATCCTCCCGACCGCACGATCTTCGGCGTCAGCTGGGCGCGGCAGGCCGCCTACATGACCGGCGCGTACGCGCTCGCGCGCGCCAATCCGCGGATCGACATGCTGCTCTGGTTCCTGGTCCGCGACGAGCGGAAGGCGAGCGGCTGGCAGTCGGGCCTCGAGACGGTCGCGGGCACCCCTAAGCCGAGCTTCAGGGCGTTTCAGCGCCTGCACTGAGGCGCGCGCCGCGTGCACGGTGCTACGGCACGGAGGGCCGGACGGCGCCGACGTAGCGGAGGCCGTAGGCAGGGTCCTCGAGGCTCGAGATCTTGACGACGTCGCCGGTGTGGGGCGCCTGGATGAAGTGGCCGCCGCCGATGTAGATGCCCTCGTGCTGCGGGCCGGCGGGCGAGGGGTCGAAGAAGACGAGGTCGCCGGGCTCGAGCTCCCCGGGCGGGACGGGCATCCCCTCGTGGTACTGCGAGCCCGTGTAGTGGGTGAGCGGGATCCCGAGCTGGGCGTAGACGTACATCGCGAGGCCGGAGCAGTCGAAGCCCGTCAGCGGCTCGGCCCCGCCCCAGCGGTAGGGGATGCCGAGGAACTGCACCGCGAGCGCGACCGCGCGCGCGCCGAGAGTGCCGCCGCCGGAGCCGATCGCCCCCATCCCGGCCGGCGCGGGCACGAAGGCGGGCGCCGCGGCGCTCGCGGCCAGCCCGAGCACCGCGAGCGGCGACCGGTCGCTGCGGGCTGCGGCGAGCGAGCGCGACGGCGCGGGCGCGTACGGCAGTCCGACGAGCACCTGCGTCCCCGCCCTGGCGCCGAAGCCGTCGGCCTGCAGCACGACCCGCAGCCCGACCCGCCCCACGCCCGCCTGCGGGACGACCGCCTGCTGCGCGACGACCATGTAGCCCCTGCTCCCGAGGGTCACGAGGGCGTCGGGCGTCGTCGGCAGCGCCTGCGCGCCGCCGGTCAGCCCGTCGATCTGGATCGCGTTGCGGCCGCGCGGGAGCCGGATCTCGGCGACGCCGATCGTGCCGCCCAGCAGCGAGACCTGGTCGAGCTCGACGCCGCCCGAGCGCAGCACCGCGCGCGGGATGTGCACGAGCGCGCCGCCGGCCGGGTAGTCGAAGGTCAGGCCGGTTCCCGCGGCCAGCACGTGCCCGTTCGCGCCGATCACCTCGGCGTAGCCGCCGACGGCGGCGGTCGACGCGGGCGCGAGCACGAGAAAGGAGAGCACGACGACGGCGGCCAGCGTGCGCATCAGACACAGAGCTTAGTGCGATAGGCGACTTTGCGCTATCTCACGCGGCGGCTTCGTGCTCGGACGCCTCCGCCGTACGCGCGAGCTCCTCGACGACGAGCGAGGGCACCTCCACCGCCGAGCGCGCGCGCAGCCGCCGCAGCGGCGCGAAGCGCCCCTTCGCGGCCGTGCGGTCCTCGAGCACGCCAACCGCCCAGTCGAGCACCTCGACGTACACGCGGCTGAGGATCTGCGCCGCCTCCTCGAGGCCGGCGGCGTCGGCGGCCGCCTCCGCGCCGTGCAGGTCGTCGGGCCACCGCAGCAGGTGCTCGCTCCGCGCGCGCCGGCACGCGGGCTCGACCGCTCCGGCGAGGCCGTCGATCGCGTCGCCGAGCGGCGCCTCGA
>JBBWZD010000162.1:0-2650 GCA_039648875.1 Actinomycetota bacterium | reverse complement strand
CTCGTCGACGGCGAGGGCCTGCACACGATCCAGGCCGTCCCGCGCGCAGACCACGGCGCGCTCTGCATCTTCGAGTTCTTCTACCTCGCGCGCCCGGACTCGCGACTCGCGGGCGTCGAGGTGCACGGCGCGCGGGTGCGGATGGGCGAGCGGCTCGCGCGGGAGGCGCCCGCCGACGCCGACCTCGTGCTGCCGATCCCCGACTCGGGCACGCCCGCCGCGATCGGCTTCGCACGCGCGACCGGCATCCCCTTCAGCGAGGGCCTGATCAAGAACCGCTACGTCGGCCGCACGTTCATCGAGCCGGACCAGGAGCTGCGGCGGCAGGGGATCCGGCTGAAGTTCAACCCGCTCGCCGAGGTCGCCGGCAAGCGCGTCGTGGCCGTCGACGACTCGATCGTGCGCGGCAACACGACGCGGCAGATCGTCCAGATGCTGTTCGACGCCGGCGCGGCGGAGGTGCACGTGCGGGTCTCGGCGCCGCCCGTGATCGGCCAGTGCTACTACGGGATCGACTTCGCCGACCCGGACGAGCTGATCGCGTCGAGCAAGACGGTCGAGGAGGTGCGCGAGCACATCGGCGCGACGTCGCTCGCGTACCTGTCCCACGACGGACTCGTCGAGTCGACGAGACGCCCGGAGTCGGAGCTCTGCCGCGCGTGCCTCACGCGCGAGTATCCGACGCCGGTGCCGGCGGAGCAGGCGAAGCTCCGGTTCGAACCGGCGCGTGCTTGAGCCCCTCCTCGCAGACGCGCGCAAGGACGACAACGTGCTGGGAGTGGTCGTCTTCGGCTCGCGCGGCAAGGGTGCCTTCGTCACGCCCGGCAGCGACTGGGATGTCTTCGTCGTGGTGCGGGAGCACCGGGGCGGGCGGCCGTTCGTCCGCGGATCGGGGCTGGAGACGGTCGAGGTCACGCCGGCGGAGCTGCGGAGCCTGCCCGCGTGGAACCGGTATTCCGCGACATGGCTCGAGCCGCAGCTCGACAAGACCGGCGAGGTCGCTGCGGCTCTGCGCGACGCCGTCCACGTCGACCCGGCAACCGCGGCCGAGCCGCTGGATGCCTACGTCAACTCGTTCTACCGGTCGCTGAAGAACGCGCGCCTCGGGCTCGAGCTCGCGTCGCTGCTCGACGCGCAGGAGTCGCTCCCGCGGTTCCTGGAGTTCGTGTTCGCGGTGGAGGGCCGGGTGCGGCCGTACAACAAGTGGCTCGAGTGGGAGCTCGAGCAGCATCCGCTTCCGCATGCGTGCTTCGATCTCGCCCGGCTCGAGCGGATCGGGCGCACCGGCGACCCGGGCGAGCAGCGGGCACAGTTCCGCGACGCCGAGGCGCTCGCCCGCGAGCGAGGCCTCGGCGCCGTGATCGACGGCTGGGAGCCGGACGTCGGCTGGCTCCGCGGCGACGCCTGAGCTACTGCTCCAGGACGCGCGAGGCCTTCGCGATTCCGCGCGAGAGCAGGTAGAAGCTCGTCAGCACCGTCATCAGGATCGAGTAGAGGCCCGCGTTCAGCGCGTCGGTCGCAGCCCAGATGACGATGAGGAAGACGAGGATGACGAAGAACACCGCGAGCTCGGCGTTGCCGGGCACGGGCAGGATCGCGCCGGTGACGGGGGTGCGCCCGATCCCGCTGTAGCCCGCAACCGGCCCGCTCGGCGGGGGCGGGGGCGGAGGCGGCGGGGCGGCGGGCTGCTCCGGAGGCATGTCGGACATGTCGTGCTCCTTTCTCAGGCCGCGAGGCCAGGGACGTGGAGGATCTCGAGCTTCAGCCCGTCGGGGTCGTAGAAGAAGACCGCGTAGTAGCCGGGCATGTACGTGTACTCCTGCGGTTCGCTCTCGAGCTCCGCCTCGGCCGAGCGCAGCCACGCGGCCCGCTCGTCGACGGCGGCGCGCGAGGCCGCCTCGAAGGCGAGGTGGTGCAGGCCGAGCGCGTAGCGATCGTGCGGGCGGCCGTCGCTCTGGGCTTCGCGGAGGCCGATCGAGCACTCGCGCCCCGTCAGGTACCAGATCGTCTCGCCGCGCTCGCCCTCGACCTCGCCGATCCCGTGCCAGCCGAGCGGGCCGAGCAGATCCCGGTAGAACGGCAGGCTGCGCTCGATCGAGGAGACGACAAGATCGACGTGATGGACGCCGCCGGAGCGCATCGGCCCAGCGGAAGTTCTCCGCGCGGCAGGCGAGTCCTACGCACGACTAGGATGGCGCGCCGGTGCACCTCTTCCACTACCACCTCGTCACCAGCCGGGTGCGCGAGGTCGAGGCGCGGTACATCGGCAAGCTCGGCTTCGACCTCATCGCCCGCCACGGGCGAATCGGGGAGGATCTGACCTCCTACGAGTCGGGCGCCGCGTGGCACGAGCTCGACGCGCTCGGCTTCAAGCTGCGGCTGTCGGAGCTCGAGCTCGGCGCCGTGAACGTTGTCGTCCAGCCGGGACAGTGGCCGCTGCCACGCGTCGACCACCTCGGCCTCGCGCTCGACGACGACGAGTTCGACGAGGCGCTCACGCGGGCCGAGCAGGCCGAGCTGCGCGTGCAGGAGCACGGCGGCCGCCGCACCTTCGTCTCGACCAACGCCGGCTACAGGCTCGAGCTGCACCCGCCGCGCGACTGGATCGACGAGCTGCTCGAGCAGGGCGAGCGCCTGCGGCTCTCGGAGC
>JBBWZD010000150.1:0-4766 GCA_039648875.1 Actinomycetota bacterium | reverse complement strand
ACCGGCACCCGTGGGGGATGCGGGGGATCTGGGTGTCGACGATCCTCACGACGGGCTGGATCCTGCTCGGCTCGTGGGAGGCCGTCTTCCCCGACACGCTCGACCGTCTCTTCAGGGTCGGCTATCCCTTCAAGGGGAGCTGGGGCGTCGGCCAGGGCACCTTCGAGGCGCTGACGCTCGGCACGCTCGCCGTGATCGTCTTGGCGGGCTTGATCGGCTACGTGCTCGGCCGCGACGTGCGCGCCCAGACGGCCGAGATCCCGCTCGAGTCGGAGGTGGCGGCGCCGGCGACGTCATAGAGGACGACTCGAGTCAACGGCCTCGCCTGCGGTCCTGCGCGGGCCCTGTGCGCCGCGGCCGTGCTTTCAGGCTCTCCGGCGCGCGAAGAACAGGACCAGCCAGACGAGGGCGGCAACCACGGCCAGGATGAACAGCCACTTGATCACGATCAGCGCCAGCACGATGCCCGCGATCACGAGCGCCGCCAGCAACAGGTGGAAGAGCATGCTCCCTCAGTACCCGGCGCGCCCGGCGCTAACCGCCGCGGCCTCTCGCTGACGCTCCGGAGGCCGGAACGCCGCGTACTCTGAGCGAATGCGCCGGATCGCCGTGCTCGCGCTCGCCGCCGCGTTCTTCGCGGCAGGCGTGTCTGCGGCGACCCTTCGCGCCGACACCACGACTGCCGCCGACACGACGACCGACGTGACGACGACCGGCACGACCGCGACCGGCGTGACCGCGACCACCGCCACCACCACGACGGGCTCGACGACCACCGTGGTGACGACCACGACCGCGCCGACCACGACGGCCCCGGCGCGGAAGACCCTGAGCGCCGCGACGCGGGCCGGCGCCCGGCGCTGCCTGCTCGTGGGCGGCGTCGCGCTGCTCGGCCCGCGCGGCCCCGCTCGCGTGCTCGGACCGGCGGCGCAGGCGCCGCAGGGGACGGAGCTCCGCACGGGCGCCGTCGCCTACCCGGCCGACGCGTCGATCGTCGCTGCCGACTCGATCGACGTGCGCACGAGCGGCTGCGGACGGAAGGCCGGCGGCAGCGCGGTGCTGCGGTCGCTCTCCCTCTTCGGCGGCGCCGTGACGGCGGAGAGCGTCGAGCTCGCGACGGGCGGAGCGGGCGTCCGGATCGCCGGGCTCGCGATCGGCGGCAAGGCCGCGGCGGTCCACGCCGGTCTGCGCCTGCCGCTCGGCGACTGGGGTTACGCCGTCGCGCTTCCCCGGCCGCATCTCCTCCGGCGCACCGTGGAGGGCAGCGCGCTCGCCGTGCATCTTGCGCGGCCGCACGCGGGCCTGCCGGCGGGGACGGTGCTGCTCGTCGCGTTCGCCGACCTGCCGCGGCCGCGGCAGGCTGCTGCCGCCACGCCGCAGGCAAAGCCGAAAGCGAAGGCGAAGGCGAAGCGGGCGCACCATCATCCGAAGGCGCGGAAGCATCGGCGGCACCACCGCCACGTCCAGCGTCGCGGTGACCCGCTGACCGTCACGCCCCCGCTCGGGCCGGCGCAGTACGACTTCCCCGTCGTGGGCCACTCGGACTACGGCGACACCTACGGCGCCTTCCGCGGCGACGTGCCGGGCAACTGGCACCACGGAGACGACATCTTCGCCGCCCTCGGCACGCCGGTGGTCGCGGTCGCCACCGGCACGCTGAACCGGGTCGGCTGGGAGCACCTGGGCGGGTGGCGGCTCTGGGTGCGCGACCGGCACGGCAACTTCTTCTACTACGCGCACCTCTCCGGCTACTCGCAGCTCGCCCTCACGTCGAAGCGCGTGCAGGCGGGCGACGTGCTGGGCTTCGTCGGCAACACCGGCGACGCCTTCACCACCTCGCCGCACGTCCACTTCGAGGTGCACCCGCGCCGGTTTCGCTACCTCGGCTACAACGGCGCTGTCGACCCCACGAAGTACCTCGACGGGTGGCGACGCCTCGCCGGCGTCCACGCGCCGAGGCCGGTGCATCCGCGCTTCCCGCCGGGGCCGGTGCGGCAGGAGGCGTCGTACGTCTGGCGGGAGCTGCTCGCGGCGCGCGGCCTGACGAAGCGCCCGCCGCCGGTCAGCGAGCGCCCGAAGATCCGGATCCCGGGCTTCGGCGACGTCGCGGTCGCCTCTGCCGCCTCGCCGCTCGCCCCGCACGGGGAGGCGCCGCTGCCCGCGGCGCTGCTCGGCTCTCTCCTGGGCGTCGTCGCGGCCGCGGCGGCTTCCGCAGGGCTCGTCGTCGTCCGCCGCCGGCGACGTGGGCACGGCGCCGACACCGTCTCGGAGCCGGGCGTCTCGGCCTCGGTCGAGCGGCTCCGGGGCGCGCTGCGGTCGTTGCGGGAGCTGCGGCAGTAGCGGCCGACCCTGTGGACGACGCTGTGAGGCCGATGCACAACCATGCCCCCCGTACACTGCCGCGGTGAGCGCGCCGCGTCGTCGAGTGGTCGTCACGGGCCTCGGGGCGGTCACGCCGCTCGGCCCGGACATGGACACCACCTGGCGCCGCCTGCTCGCGGGCGAGAACGGCTGCGGGCCGATCAGGGCCTTCCCGACCGACGGCCACCCGGTGCGCATCGCGTGCGAAGCCGACGAGTTCGAGCCGGGCGAGTGGCTCGACCGTCGAGCCCTCCACAGGACCGACCGGTTCGCGCAGCTCGCCGTCGCGGCCGCGAGGATGGCGGAGGCCGACGCGCGGCTGGACGTGGCGCGGGAGCCGGATCGGGTGGGGGCGTCGATCGCGACCGCGCAGGGCGGCGTCGCGAGCCTCGCCGCCTGCTGCGCCGCATCGGACCGGCAGCGTGTCCAGCCGAGCCTCGTGACGGCCTTCATGCCGAACATGGCGGCGGGCTGGGTGTCGATGGAGCTCGGGGCGCGCGGGCCGGTGGGCGCGCCGTGCACGGCCTGCGCCGCGTCCGCGATGGCGGTGGGAGAGGGCTACGACGCCATCCGCCTCGGCCGGGCGGAGGTGATGCTCTGCGGCGGGAGCGAGGCGGGAATCACGCCGCTGGCGGTCGCCGGCTTCGCTGCGATGCGGGCCCTCTCGCGGCGGAACGACGAGCCGGTGCGGGCGAGCCGGCCCTTCGACGCCGGCCGCGACGGCTTCGTGATGGGCGAGGGCGCCGCCGTGCTCGTCCTCGAGGAGATGGAGCACGCGCGCGAGCGCGGGGCGACCGTGTACGCCGAGCTCGCCGGCTACGGGGTCAGCTCCGACGCGTACCACATGACCGAGCCCGACCCGGCCGGCCACGGCCAGGCGCGCGCGATCCACGCGGCGCTCGCCGACGCCGGCATCGAGACCTCGGCCGTCGACTACGTGAACGCGCACGCGAGCTCGACCGACCTCGGCGACGCAACCGAGACCGCCGCGATCAAGCTGGCGCTCGGGGCGGAGAAGGCGCGCGCGACGCCCGTCTCGTCGATCAAGGGCGCGACCGGTCACTGCCTCGGCGCGGCCGGCGCGGTCGAGGCCGCCGCGACGGTCCTGGCCGTGCGCGACGACGTGGTGCCGCCGACGATCAACTACGAGACGGTCGACCCCTCCTGCGACCTCGACTACGTGCCGAACGAGGCGCGCCGGTTGCCGGTTCGCGTGGCGGTCAGCAACAGCTTCGGCTTCGGCGGGCACAACGCGGTGCTCGTCCTGCGCAAGCCGGCGAACGGCGCGTCGGCCGCGTAGCGCGGGTCGGCGGCCGGACTTGCGGTGCATCGATGTCGGTCGATACATTGATGCTCGTCGATGAGTGAGGAGCCGACCGTCATCGCCTGCTGCGCGCCGCTCGCGGCGCCGCTGCTCTCCGACGACGAGGCGGAGGCGACGGCCGCGGTCTTCCGCGCGCTCGGCGAGCCGGCGCGGGTGCGGATCCTGAACCTGCTCGCGCGGAGCGAGGAGCCCGTCTGCGTCTGCGAGCTGATCCCGCCGCTCGGGCTGTCGCAGCCGACGGTCTCGCACCACCTGAAGAAGCTCGTCGACGCGGGCCTGCTCGAGCGCGAGCAGCGCGGCAGGTGGGCCTACTTCTCGCTGAAGCCGGAGGCGACGGAGCGACTCGTCGGCCTCGCCGATCTAACGAGGGAGGGATGTTGCACATGACGACGACGGCAGACGAGCTGCGCGAGCAGGTGCGGCGGCGCTACGCCGAGTCGGCGACGGCCGTGAGCGAGGGCGGCTCCTGCGGCTGCGGCTGCGGCGGGGGCTGCGGCGGCGGCTCGTGCTGCGGCGGCGAGGGCGAGAGCGCCCGCTTCGGCGAGGCGCTCTACGACGTGCAGGAGCGGGACGAGCTGCCCGCGGCGGCGGTGCTGGCCTCGCTCGGCTGCGGCAATCCGACGGCGGTGGCCGAGCTGCGCGAGGGCGACGTCGTCCTCGACCTCGGCTCCGGCGGCGGCATCGACGTCATCCTCTCGGCGAGGCGTGTGGGGCCGGGCGGTTTCGCCTTCGGCCTCGACATGACCGACGAGATGCTCGCGCTCGCGCGCCGCAACGCCGAGCAGGCGGGAGTCCGGAATGCGGTGTTCCTCAAGGGCGTGATCGAGCAGGTGCCGCTGCCGGCCGAGTCGGTCGACGTCGTGATCTCGAACTGCGTGATCAACCTGTCGGTCGACAAGGCCGCGGTGCTGGCTGAGGTCGCGCGGGTGCTGAAGCCGGGCGGCCGCGTCGGCGTCTCGGACATCGTGGCGGAGGACCGGCTGTCGCCGGAGGAGCGGGCGGAGCGGGGCTCCTACGTCGGCTGCATCGCCGGCGCGCTCTCGCGCAGCGAGTACGAGGCCGGGCTCGCCGCCGCCGGCTT
>JBBWZD010000145.1:0-23627 GCA_039648875.1 Actinomycetota bacterium | reverse complement strand
GCTGGGGCGGCGCTTCCGGGCTCTGAAGCTGTGGGCGGTGCTGCGTTGCTACGGCCGCGCCGGCCTGCAGGAGCGGATCCGTGAGGCCGTGCGGCTCGCGGAGCTGTTCGAGGGCTGCGTGCGCGATGCGGACGGGTGGGAGATCGCCGCGCCCCGGGAGTTCTCCGTCGTCTGCTTTCGCCGCGACGCCGACGACGAGGAGAACGCGGCGCTCCTCGAGCGCGTGAACGCAAGCGGCGAGGCGTTCATGTCGCACACCGTCCTCGGCGATCGCTACGTCTTGAGGCTGGCAGTTGGGAACGCGCGAACGACGGAGGCCGACGTCAGGCGCGCGTGGGAAGTCCTACAAAGGGAGGCGTGATGCTGATCGCGACGACGAACGAGATCCCGGGGCACGAGATCGAGGAGGTGTACGGCGAGGTGTTCGGCCTGACGGTGCGGTCGCGCAACGCGTTCTCGCAGTTGGGCGCCGGCTTCAAGTCGATCGTCGGCGGTGAGCTGAAGGGGATGACGAAGGCGCTCGTCGAGAGCCGCCAGCAGGTGATGGAGCGGATGATCCAGGAGGCCGAGGCGAAGGGCGCCAACGCGATCATCGCGATGCGCTTCGACACCTCGGAGATGGGCGGCCAGTGGACGGAGATCTGCGCCTACGGCACGGCCGTGCGCACGCACAAGGCGTGACGCGGGCCCGCTGCAGGCATACCTCGCGCCTGCGGCGTGTCTGACACCGGGGCAGGGCTACGGCGGACGTGAGCGCGCCGCGTCGGCCATGGCCGACGCGGTAGCGCCAGAAGGCCCGGCCGGTCGCGAGCAGGCGCTCGCGGAGCGGGCCCGCGAGCTCCTCGAGCGTTCCCCAGCGCGCGGCTGCGATCTCGTGCGCATCGCGCGGCTCGCCCGACGTGCACGTCAGAGCCGGCGCAGCAGCTCGAGGAACTCCTCGGTGCTCCCGACGACGATCTCCGCGTAGTCGCGCAGCAGCAGCGGCGACTCCTCCGACAGCACCGCGACGCGCACGGCGTGGTCGAGGTCCCGGACGGCGAGGAACGAGTCGATGTCCGTCGTGTCGTCCCCCGCCACGAGCGCCCGCGTCAGGCCGGCCTCCTCGAGCAGGTGGCGCACGGCGGTGCCCTTGTTCGAGCCGACCGGCGGCAGCACCTCGAGCACCTTCCGCCCGAAGCGCGCCACGAGGCCCTCCTCGACCGCCCGCTCGGCGATCTGCTCCAGCTCGAGCACCGCCGCGCGCTCGTCGGGCGCGTCCCGGAAGTGGAAGGCCACCGAGAGCCCTTTCAGCTCCGTCTCACGGGCCGGCCAGGGCGCGGCGGACGCGAGCTCGCCGATCCGCCGCCGCCAGCGCTCGGCCTGCGGGTCGTGCTCGAGCCCGTGCGAGCCGACGTAGACGACGCCCTCGACGCCGACGCGCCGGCGCACGTCGTCGCCCGCGCGGCCGCTCACCACCGAGACGAGCGCGTAGCGCTGCACGAGGCGCTCGAGCTCGACGCGCGTCTCCGGCGGTGCGGAGGCGTCCTCCGGCCGCGAGACGATCGGCGCGAGCACGCCGTCGAAGTCGAGGAAGATCGCGGCTTCGCCCGGGGCCGACGCGAGTCGCTCGAGCAGCGCGTCCGCCGTCGCAGCCACCGCCTTAGCATAGGCGGCCTCCGTGGACGGTTTGCGCCTCATCCTGATCGGGCTGGCGGCCGGCTTCTTCAGCGCGCTCTTCGGCGTCGGCGGGGGCATCGTGATCGTGCCGCTGCTCCTGCTCGTGTGCCGCTGGGAGCTGCGCTCGGCCACCGCGACCTCCCTCGCCGCAATCGGCATCACGGCGACCGCCGGCACCATCGTCTACCTCGTCCACGGCGAGGTGCGCCCGGTGTACGCCGCACTGGTGGGCGTGCCCGCGGCCGTCGGCGCCCTCGGCGGCACGACGCTGCAGCAGCGCCTGCCGGTGCGCACGCTCTCGTTCCTCTTCGCCGCGCTGCTCGTCGCCGTCGCGATCCGGATGCTGCTCCAGTGACGTACGTCCTCGCCGCCCTCCTCGGCGTCGGGGCCGGGGTCCTCTCGGGCCTCTTTGGGGTCGGCGGCGGCATCCTGTTCGTGCCGACCCTGACCGCGCTGGGGCTGTCGCAGCTGCACGCGGAAGCCTCGTCGCTGCTGGCGATCATCCCGACGGTGATGGTGGGAGTCTGGCGACAGCAGCGATACGGGAACGTCCGCTGGCGCGGCGCCGCGTACGTCGGCGTGGCGTCCGTCGGCGCCACCGTCGGCGGCGCGCAGGTGGCGGAGAGCCTCCCCGAGTCGACGCTGCGCAAGCTCTTCGCCGTCCTCATGATCCTCACCGCGGCGCAGATCGCCTGGCGCGCCTACCGGAAGGGCCATAATCCGCCCATGCCCGAGACGGACGAGCTCTGGATCCCGCTCGTCGACGAGCCGATCGGCTCGATCGTCGCGGAGATCCAGCGCGAGAACCCCGACATCGCCAGGCTCGTCGAGTCGCCGCACCGTATCCTCGCCTTCCGCACGTTCGCGTACATCCGCTGCGGCCTGGTGCTCGGCCAGCTGCTGTTCGACCACGACGTGCCCGCCTACGACGGCTCGGAGAGTTGGATCGAGACGCTGCTGCGCGAGCCGACCCACCACGCCGCCCTCACGCGCGAGGTGCGGGCGGTCGCCGAGGAGATCGCCGCCGACCCCAAGTACGCGGACGAGGGGCCGGTCGGGCCGGACGAGGACGCGCGGCAGCGCTTCCGCGCGTTCGCGCGCGAGCACCTCTCCGGCTCCCCGTAGCTATCCCGTCGTGCGTGCGAGCAGCCGCCGGCGCGCGGCCGAGCCGAGGCCCACGAGCACGTACGAGCCCGCCGCCGTGAGCACGATCGCACCGCCGGGGGCGAGATCCGCGTAGTACGCGACGGCGAGGCCGACGAAGACTGCGGCGAGGCCGAGCGCGATCGCGAGCAGGATCGTCGAGCGGATGCTCCACGCGACGAGGCTTGCGGCGATCACGGGCAGCACCATCAGCGCCGCGATCAGCAGGATGCCGACGATGCGCATCGACACCGCGATCGTCACCCCGGCGAGGCCGGCGAGGACGACGTTGAGCGTGCCCACCGGGATGCCGCTCACGCGGGCGCTCTCCTCGTCGAGCGCCACGGCGACGAGCGCCCTGTAGAGCAGCGCGATGAGGGCGACGCCGACGACGCCGAGGATCGAGACGAGCAGGAGGTCGCCCCGGGTCACCGTCAGGATCGAGCCGAAGAGGAACGCGAAGAGGTTCGCGTTGAGGGCGCCCGCCGCCGAGACGAGCACGACGCCGGCCGCGATGCCCGTGTAGAAGAGGAGCGCAAGCGCCTGGTCGCCGGCGGCGCGGCGGCGTGTGCGGAGCCACTCGATCGCGACGGCGCCGCCGACCGAGGCGACGAGGGCGGTCGCGACCGGCGACACGCCGAGCAGGTAGCCCGCGGCCACGCCGGCGAAGGCCACGTGGCCGATGCCGTCGCCGATCAGGCTCATGCGCCGCTGGACGAGGAAGAAGCCGACCGCGGGTGCGAGGATGCCCACGACTGCCCCGGTCGCGAACGCGAGCCGCATGAAGTCGGCGTCAAGGATGGACATGCGACGGGTCGTGCCAGCTCGACGGGAGCGCGGCGGGATCGCCGTCGAAGACCACGGCGCCGCGGACGAGCACGAGGCGGTCGACGAAGCGCTCCACCGCTCCGAACTCGTGCGACACGAACAGCGTCGTGAGGCCGAGGTCGCGATGCAGGTCCTCCAGGAGCAGGGCGAGCGCCTCCTGCGCGTCGACGTCCACGCCGGCGGTCGGCTCGTCGAGGACGAGCAGGTCGGGAGCGCCCGCAAGCGCTTTCGCGATGAAGGCGCGCTGCCTCTGGCCGCCGGAGAGCTTCGAGAGCGTCACGGCCGCCTGCGGTGTGAGCCCCACCCGCTCGATCGCCTCCGCGACGCGGCCGCGCTCGCTCGCGCGGAAACGGCCGACCACCCCCCGCCGCGCGACGAGCCCGGCCTCCACGACCTCGCGCACCGTCGCCGGCGACTCGATGCCGAGTTGCGCGCGCTGGGCGAGATAGCTGATCCGGGAGCGCCGGCCGGAGCGGGCCGCCGGCTCGCCCCAGAGCCGGGCGCTGCCGGCAGTGGGCCGCTCCAGCCCGAGCACGATCCGCAGCAGGGTCGTCTTGCCGCCGCCGTTCGGGCCGGCGATCGCGACGAACTCCCCCTCCTCGACGGCGAGTGTCACGTCCCGCAGCACGGGCGCCCCGCCGGGATAGGCGAACGCGACGCGGTCGAGCTCGACCGCTAGCGGCATCCGAGCGCGTTGCGCAGGGCCCCGAGGTTCGCCCGCATCAGCGAGAAGTAGTCCTCGCCGCGCCGCGCCTCCGACCGCGTGAGCCCTTCCATCGGGTCGAGGACAGCGGTTCGCGCGCCGGTCTCGCGCGCGACCGTGTCGGCGATCCGCGGCGAGACGAGCGTCTCGAAGAAGACGGTCGTCGTGTGCGTCCTCCGGACGAGGTCGGCGACTCGTTGCAGATCGCGCGGCGCAGGCTCTGCCTCGGGCGTCAACCCGGTGATGGCGACCTGACGGAGCCCGTAGCGCTGTCCGAGGTACGCGAAGGCCTCGTGGCTCGTGACGATGTCGCGGCGTGCACAGTGGGCGAGGCCGAGGCGGTATCGGCGGTCGAGCGCACGCAGCCGCCTGACGAGGCTCTGCGCCGCCCGCCCTCGGTGCAGGGCGGCTCCGATCCGCCGGACGATCAGCGCGTAGCGCAGCGGGTCGAGCCAGACGTGGGGGTCGCCGTCGGGGAAGCGGCCAAGACGCGGGGTGTCGAGCAGGCGAAGCACCTTCGACCCGCTGCCGGCGGCGGCCTCGAGCTGCGGCTGGAAGCCCTCGCCGAGCAGGAGGACGAGGCCGGCGCTCCGGATCTGCTGCACGTCGCTCGGCGACACCTCGAGATCGTGTGGCTCGGCGCCGGGAGGCGTCAGGTTCTCGACGTCGACGCGGTTCCCCCCGAGCGTCTGCGCCGCGTAGGCGAGCGGGTAGAACGCGGCCGCCACCCGCTCCCGCCCCTTGCCGGAGGTGGAGCCGGCGGCGCCGGCGCACGCCGCCGCGGCGAGGAGGAGAAGCACGCAGGCGATCGCGAGAATGATTTTCATTCTCATCTACGCTAGCCTACGGGCGTGGCCGCGCCAACGCAACTCGAGCTGGAGACGCTCCTGGTGCGACGCGGGCTACGCCCGACGAGGCAGCGGCTGGCGGTGCTGCACGCCCTCGCCGCCGAGCCGAACGACGCCACCGCCCAGCAGATCCACGCCCGCCTCGTCGCCGCGCACCGCCCCGTGGGGTTGGCGACGGTGTACCGCGCTCTCGGCCTGCTGAGCGAGCAGGGCGTCGTCGACGCGTTGATGCACCATCCCGGCGAGACCTGCTATCGCCTGTGCAGCGACGGACACCACCACCACCTGGTCTGCGGGTCGTGTCATCGCGTCGTCGAGCTCGGCACCTGCGACCTCGGCGGCTGGCTCGCCGAGGTCGGCGCCGAGCACGGCTTCGACGTCGGCACGCACACGTTCGAGGTCACAGGAACCTGCTCCGACTGCCGGGCCTCCACGTGAGCCGCTGACGCCGACCCTGGCGCCGTCGGCGTCCTTTGCCAATAATGACCTGGTCCCATGCGCCTCGTGCCTCTGATCGCGACTCTGGCGGTCGCATCCGCGCTCGTACTGGCGGCGGCCGCCGACACGCCGGCCCATCGGCTGGGGGGCGCGACTGCGCGCGCGTGGGGCATCAGCATCTCCGTCCCCGGGCAGGGCGGGGCGGGTACGCGCGTGTTGACCGCCCCGCGCGACGCCGTCTCCTTCGACGGCTCGTTCGCGTACCCGAGCGACGGCTCGATCGCCTCGGCCAGCTCGGTGACGACGAGCGTGTCGGCGTCGGGGACCTCGCAGGCGCGCGCCGCCGCGTCGGCGCAGGTGAGCGGGCTCTCGCTGTTCGGGGGCGAGGTCACGGCGTCGTCGGTGACGGGCGAGGCGCATGCGCTCGCGGGTAGCGGCAGCGCGTCCGGCGACGCCGGCGCGAGCGGCGTCGGCGGCCTGGTGGTGCTCGGCCAGAGCGTCTCCCCCGGCGTGGGGCAGCAGGTAGCGCTCGGCGACTGGGGCTACGCGGTGGCGCTCGGCGAGAGGAGCAGCCGCGTCGGCGGGTCGACTCCCGGCTACCAGGGCTCGGTCACGGCGCTCGCCGTGTTCATCACCGCCGACCACGGCGGCCTGCCGGCGGGGAGCGAGCTGCAGTTCGGCTACGCCGAGGCGAACGCCCAGGCGCCGCCGCCGCCGCCCACCACGACGACCTCACCGCCGAAGCCGAAGCCGAAGCCAAGGGTCGCACCGAGGTCCGCGCACGAGCCGGGACAGACCGGCGTGCCGCCGGTGGTGGGCCAGCCGCCGAACGTCACGCCGAGGCTGACCACGGATCGCTACGTCTTCCCGGTGTACGGCAACTCGTCGTTCGCCGACACGTACGGCGCGTTCCGGGGCGACGTCTCGGGCGGCTGGCACCACGGCGACGACATCTTCGCGCCGTTGGGCGCGCCGGTGCTCGCCGTCGCGGACGGCACGGTCTTCTCGGTCGGCTGGAACGAGGTGGGAGGCTGGCGCCTCTGGCTCCGCGACGGGGGCGGGAACGAGTTCTACTACGCGCACCTCTCGGCGTACTCGCCGCTCGCCGTCAACGGCGCCGTGGTTCGTGCCGGGGACATCCTCGGCTTCGTCGGCAACTCCGGCGACGCGGCCGGCACGCCGTACCACCTCCACTTCGAGATCCACCCCGTGGGTCTGCTCGGCTACGGCTACGACGGCGCCGTCGACCCCACGACGTACCTCCTCGCCTGGAAGCGCGTGCAGGACCTGAGCTTCAAGGCCGCCGCCGGCTGGACGCCGGCCGCGACCGCGAACGCGCCGAAGGCCGGTGCGATCCTGCTCCAGAGCACCGACATCTCGAGCGCGAGCGGTCTCGACCCCGCGTCGCTGCGGCGGGCGATCGCGCCGGCCGCGAGGGAAGGAGAGGGCGGGTCGCTGGCCCCCCAGGCGCAGGCGCCGAGCACCAAGCCTGTCCGGCCCGGCGGCGGCCGGTACTGACGCGCCCCTAGCCGGCCGAGCCGTTACCGCCCTGATACGTGAAGTCGTCGCCGCCGCCGAACACGCGGTCCGACAGCCACTTCCGCGTCTGCGGCCCGGTGAGCGGGTTGAAGAGGACGCCGAGCAGGATCCCGATCAGCAGCAGGCCGCCGCTGCGGCCCTTGTGCTCCTGCCGGCCCTGGACGCGATCGGCTGCCTGCCGCAGCTCCGCGACCGCGGCCTTCAGCTCGGCCTGGATGTCCTTGTCGGTTGCGACGCGCGCCGCGACGCCCGTGACGCCCCGGTTGCCGATCAGCTCCTTGTAGATGGACCGCGCCGACTCGTACGCGTTGCGCACGTTCTCCCGCAGGTCCTCGTCGGTGAGCGCTCGCTCGACGTAGGGTTTGACATTGCCCGCCGCGTCCGTGACCTTTTCCCTCGTCTTGGGCATCCTGGGTGGTTCCTTTCGGTTGTTGGCGAAGGCGGTCCTACCCCTTGTGGTCCTTTTCATTCTCACAGGCTGTGGGGGTTCGCCGCAGCCGGAGCGTCGTGCGACGCGGCTCGTCCGCGCTCACGGCCTCGCCTTCGCGGTGCCGACGGCCTGGAGCCTGAAGCGGACCGCCCGCCGCGTCGTCGCGAAGAGCGGCGCCTCGAGCGTCTCGGCGACGACCTACACGACCCTCAAGCCGTACGACGCCGGCGAGTTCGACCGGGTTGCGGTCGAGCTCGACCGGACGGTGGCGCAGCTCGCCGAGCAGGCCGGCGGCAAGGTGACGGAGCGCACGACGACCACGGTCGACGGCCGCAAGATCCGCGCCTACCGCTACACCGCGGCCGGCTACGCCACCCGAATCGGCTTCGTCCTTCGCGGCAGGCGCGAGGTGCAGCTCCTCTGCCGCGCCCGGACCGGGGCGGGCGATCCCGACGGTGCCTGCGCGCTGCTTTTCGAGACCTTCAGGGACCTCGACTAGCCGCCTGCCGCTCGCCCGCGGGCGCCGGGGCGAGGGTGCCGCCGCCGGTCTCCTCGAAGGCGACGGCGAGGAGCTGCTCGATCGACTCGACGAGGACGAAATCCAGCGCCCGCTTCGTCTCCGCGGGCAGGTCGTCGAGGTCGTGCTCGTTCTCCGCCGGCAGCGCGACCCGCTCGAGGCCGGCGCGCTGTGCGGCGAGGACCTTCTCCCGCACGCCCCCGATCGGGAGCACCTGCCCGGTGAGCGTGATCTCGCCCGTCATGCCGAGGTCGCCCGCGACCGGCACTCCGCGCACCAGGGAGGCGATGGCGGTCGCGATCGTGACGCCGGCGGAGGGGCCGTCCTTCGGGACCGCGCCTGCGGGCACGTGCACGTGGACGTCGTGCTCGGCGAACCACGCGGCAGGCAGCCCGAGCTGCTCGGTGTGCGAGCGCACCCACGAGAGCGCCGCCTGCGCCGACTCCTGCATCACCTCGCCGAGCTGCCCGGTGATCGTCAGGCGCCCCTTGCCCGGGTACGCCTGAGCCTCGACGAACAGGACGTCACCGCCTGCGACCGTGTACGCGAGCGCCGTGGCGACGCCTGCGTCCGCAGTGCGCCGTCGTGCTTCGCCCGCGAAGCGCCGCGGCCCGAGCCAGGTGCGCACGCGCCGCTCGTCGACGTGGATCTTCCGTTCGTAGCCTTCCGCGACCTTGCGCGCCGCCTTGCGGCAGAGGTCGGCGATCCGCCGTTCGAGGCCGCGGACGCCGGCCTCGCGCGTGTACTCCCGAACGACCAGGCGCAGCGCCCGGTCCGAGAGGGTCACGCGGTCCGCGCCGAGCCCGTGCGCCTCGATCTGCTTCGGGACGAGATACCGCTTCGCGATGCCGAGCTTCTCCTCCTCGGTGTAGCCGGAGAGGGCGATCACGTCCATCCGGTCGAGCAGGGGAGCCGGAATGGTGTCGGCGGTGTTCGCGGTGCAGATGAAGAGCACCTTCGAGAGGTCGAACGGCAGGTCGAGGTAGTGGTCGCGGAAGCCCCTGTTCTGCTCGGGGTCGAGCACCTCGAGCATCGCCGACGCTGGATCGCCGCGCGCGTCCGCGCCCATCTTGTCGATCTCGTCGATCAGCACGACCGGATTCAGCGAGCCGGCGTCGCGCAGCGCGCGGAAGATCGTCCCCGGCATCGCGCCGATGTAGGTGCGTCGATGGCCGCGGATCTCGGCCTCGTCGCGGACGCCGCCCACCGACAGCCGCGCGAACCTCCGCTCGAGTGTCCGCGCGATCGACTGTCCGAGCGAGGTCTTGCCCACGCCGGGCGGCCCCACGAAGCAGAGGATCTGTCCGGATGGGTCGTTCCGGAGCTTCGAGACGGCGAGGTGCTCGACGATACGGTCCTTCACCTTCTCGAGGTCGTAGTGGTCCTCGTCGAGGATCTGCCGCGCGCGCTCCAGCTCGAGGTTGTCCTCGCTCGTCGTCCCCCACGGCAGCGTCGCGATCCAGTCGAGATAGGTCCGGATCACGCCGTACTCCGCGGCGGCGGCCGGCAGCCGCTCGAGGCGCCCCAGCTCTCGGTCGGCCGCCCTCTCCACCTCCTCCGGCAGCGAGAGCGCCGCGAGCTGCCCTCGCAGCTCCTCGATCTCGGCCTGCTCGGGATCGCCCTCGCCGAGCTCCTCCTGGATCGCCTTGAGCTGCTGCCGCAGGAAGAACTCCCGCTGCCCCTTCTCGAGCTCCGACTGCACCTGAGACTGGATCTTCGTTCCGAGCTCCACGACCTGGAGCTCGCGGTTGAGCATGAGCGAGATCTCGCGCAGGCGCTGCGCGACGTCGGTGAGCTCGAGCAGCTTCTGCTTGTCCTCCGTCTTCAGCCGCAGCGTCGACGCCACCAGGTGACAGAGCGCGCTGGGGTCGTCGACGTTCGTGGCGGCGACCTGCAGCTCCGCCGGCAGGTACGGGACGAGGCCGATGATCTTCCCGAACAGGTTCTGGACGTTCCTCGTCAGCGCCTCGAGCTCGCGTGTCTCCTCGAGCTCGTCCGGCAGCTCGGCGAGCTCGCCCACCAGGTACGGGTCGTCGCGCACGCGCCGCTCGAGCCGGACGCGCCGCAGCCCCTGCACCAGCACGCGCAGCGTCCCGTCGGGCACGCGGATCATCTTGTGCACGACCGCTGCGGTGCCGACGTCGTAGATGTCCTCCCAGCCGGGCGTCTCCACGGCCTCGTCGCGGACGGTGACGAGCGCGAGCAGCCGGTCGCCGCCGATCACGTCGTCGATCAGCCGGATCGACCGCTCCTGCCCGATTGCGAGGGGCGTCATCGACTCGGGGAAGACCACCGTCTCCTTCAGCGGGAGCACCGGCAGCTGCGCCGGCAGCTCCTGGCCGAGCTCCTCCGCATGCTGCTGCTCCTCGGCGCTGACGACGGTGACAGGCGACTCCGTCATCGCCGCTCCACCTGGATGGGCACTCTCGCCCGCTGCGCGGCCGCACGCGCGAAGGGAAGCACGATCCTCAGCATCCCCTGTTCGTACCGGGCCGTCGCGCGGGCGGGGTCGACGTCGTCGGCCAGCTCGAGGCGGCGCCTGAACGCGCCGTACTCGATCTCCATCTGCTGGTAGCGCGCGCCGGGCGCCTGCGGCCGCTCGCGCGAGCCGGCGACGAGGACGGAGCGTGGGGCCACGACCACCTCCACGCTGTCGGGGTCGACGCCGGGCAGCTCCAGCACGACGTGCAGCGCCGGCGGGTCGTCGGTCCTGAAGCAGTCGCACTGCGGCCGGAAGCCGTGTTTGATCCCGGAGTAGCGCGGCACCTGCCAGAGGTCGGCGAAGAGCTCCTGGATCTCCCCCTGGAGGTCGTCGAAGTCGCGCCGCTCGCGGGCCATCGCGAAGCGTTACCCGCCTGGGCTACGGTGAAAGCATGGCTCGCCTGCTCAGGCTGGCCCTCGGAGCGCTGGGGCTCGTCCTCTACACCTGGTTCGCCGCGGTGCGGGCCCTGCCGCGCGTCAGGCGGCGCAAGGCCCTGCGGCGAGGTGGTGCCTAGGGCAGTCGCGCGAGCAGCGCCTCCGCGAGCCGCTTCGACGCCGGGTCGACCATCTCCCCGTCCAGCAGGACGGCGCCGTCCTCGGCCGCGAGGATCCGGCGCGCGCGCTCGACTTCCTCGGGCGAGGGCGTGAAGACCTCGTTCACCGGCTCGATCTGGTCCGGGTGGAGGACCCACTTGCCGGCGAAGCCGTGCGCGAGCGCGCGGCGGGCGGAGGCGCGAAGCCCGTCGAGGTCCCGCAGGGCGGCGTGCGGGCCGTCGACCGCCTGAAGCCCGAAGGCGCCGGCGGCGACGGCGATCCGCGCCAGCGCGTATTCCCACGCCCCCGCGCCGATCGTGAGCACCGGCACGCCGAGCGAGGCGCCGAAGTCGCCGGGCCCGAAGACGAGCGCTTCGAGCCTGTCATCCGCGGCGGCGATCCGCTCGACCTCGACGAGGCCCCGCGCCGACTCGATCTGCACCTCCAGGCCGACTCCGTCCGGCAGCAGCTCGGCGACGGCGAGGACGTCGTCGGGCGACGACACCTTCGGCACGACGACGACGTCGGGGCGAGCTTCGGCGGCGGCCGCGAGGTCTTCGCGCCACCACGGCGACGCGGTGCCGTTGATCCGGATCGCGAGCGTGCCGCGGGCGCGCGCCTCGCCGAGCCGCTCGCGCGCCGCCTCCTTGGCGGCCGCGGCGACTCCGTCCTCGAGGTCGACGACGATCTCGTCCGCCGGCAGCGTCGCCGCCTTCTCGAGCATCCGTGGGCTCGCGGCGGGCACGGTCAGGCACGAGCGGCGCAGCCTCGACGGCACCCGACGGAAGCTAGCCGAGGCGCCCGGCGCGGGTAGCATCGCCCGCCATGAAGGGCGTCATCCTGGCCGGCGGCTCCGGCACGCGGCTGCATCCGCTCACGCGGATCACGAACAAGCACCTGCTACCGCTGTACGACCGGCCGATGGTCACCTACGGCGTGGAGGCCCTCGTGCGGGCGGGCATCGACGAGCTGATGCTCGTCACCGGCGGCACGCACGCGGGCGAGTTCTTCCGCCTGCTCGGCAACGGGCACGACTACGGGATCGACAAGCTCTTCTACGCCTACCAGGAGCAGACGGGCGGGATCGCGGAGGCGCTCGGCCTGGCGGAGCGCTTCGTCGGCGGCGACAAGGTCTGCGTCCTGCTCGGCGACAACATCTTCGAGGCGTCGCTGCGTCCGATCGTCGAGAACTTCGAGCGCCAGGAGTCGGGGGCGCGCATCGCGCTCGCCCGGCTGGAGGAGGCGGAGCACCTGCGCCATCTCGGCGTCGCGGTGATGGACGGCGACCACGTCATCCAGATCGTCGAGAAGCCCGACTCGCCGCCGTCGCGCTTCGCCGTGACGGGGATCTACTTCTACGACGCGCAGGTGTGGGAGGTGCTGCCGACCCTGAAGCCGTCGGGGCGGGGGGAGCTCGAGATCACCGACGTGAACAACTGGTACGTCGACCGCCGCGAGATGGAGGCCGACGTGGTGGAGGGCTTCTGGGGCGACGCGGGGGAGTCGATCGACGCCTACTACGAGGTGAACGACTTCGTGCGGCGCCTGCGCGGATGAACGTCCGGACGTTCCCGCTCGCGAGGCTCGAGGACGAGCGCGGCTGGTTCGCGGAGCTGATCCGTGCGAGCGCGCTGCCGAAGCCGATCAGGCAGGCGAACCTCTCCCGTTCGCGCAAGGGAGTCATCCGCGGGCTGCACTACCACGAGCGCGGGCAGGACGACCTCTTCGTCTGCCTGCAGGGCATGGTTCGCGTCGTCGTGCTCGACCGCGGCACGGGCGAGGCCTTCACGGCCGACATCGGCGACGACAATCCCGTGGCGATCTACGTGCCGGGGGTGCACGCGCACGGCTACGAGGCCCTGACCGACTGCCTCTTCGCGTACCTGGTCACGGAGGAGTACGACCCGGGCGATCCCGACGAGCAGGGGATCCCGTGGGACGACGAGCGGGTCCGCCACCTGTGGAGCACGACGTCTCCGATCCTGTCCGCACGCGACGCGTCCTCGTAACCGGCGCCGGCGGCCAGCTGGGCGCGGCGCTCGTGGAGGCGTTCGCGGGGGACGACGTCGTGGCGCTCACGCGCGCGGAGTGGGACGTGACGCTGCCGCCGCCGCCGCTGGGGAAGCTCGATCTCGTCCTGCACGCCGCCGCGTGGACCGACGTGGACGGCGCGGAGGCCGAGCCGCAGGACGCGGCGGCCGTGAACGTCGGCGGGACGCAGCACGCGGCGGAGCTCGGCGCGCCGCTCGTGTACTTCTCCACCGACTACGTCTTCGACGGCGGCAAGGGCGCGCCGTACGTCGAGTCGGACGCGCCGAGCCCGCAGTCGGCCTACGGGCGCACCAAGCTCCACGGCGAGGCTGCGGCGGGCGACGACGCCTGGGTCGTGCGTTCCTCCTGGCTGTACGGCTGGACGAGCCGAAACTTCGTCCGCACGATGCTCCGGCTCGGCCGCGAGCGAGACGAGGTGGCGGTGGTGGACGACCAGCGCGGCTGCCCGACGTTCGTCGGCCACCTGGCGGAGGCCGCGCGCGAGCTGGTGGAGCTGCCGTCGGGCGTGTGGCACCTCGCCGCCGAGGGCGACTGCACGTGGGCCGACTTCGCCGAGGCGATCTTCGCCGAGGCCGGGCTTGACTGCCGCGTGCACAGGATCGCCTCGAGCGAGCTCGGCCGACCCGCCCCTCGGCCCGCCTACTCCGTGCTGCGCAGCGAGCGCCCGGGCGCGCCGAGGCTGCCGCACTGGCGCGAGGGGCTCCACGAGTGTCTCGCGCGTCTGCTCTAGCAAGCGCGCGGGCCGGCCGTGAAGGAGCCGAGGGCTCCCGAGAGGCGGGCGAGGTCGGCGCGGTCGTGGGCGGCGAGGGCGTAGCCGCCGTGGTGGAGACGCTGGAGCGCTGCGGAGATGCACGGGACAGGCCGGCCGGCGACCGCGCCCGAGACGAGCTCCCGCGCCGGATAGGCGCCGCGCCGGCGGTCTGGGAGCGTCTGCCAGCCGTCGCCGGCGTCGTCGAAGCGGACCGGGTGGACGTCGAGCCACCGCCCGCCCACGTCGGTGAAGACGACGCGCGTCGGCCGCCCGACCCATCCCTCCTCGACCTCCTCGTACCCGAGCTGTCGCAGCCGCCTCTCGACCGCCGGCAGGTCGCGTTCGTCGAGGGCGAAGTCGAGGTCGCGGTGCGGTCGCGTCTGCTCGCCCAGCAGTGCGTCGACGCCCCAGCCGCCGTCGAGCCAGAGCCGCAGGCCCTGGAGGGCGTCGAGCACCTCGAGGACGTCCGCACCCGACATGCCGGGTTGCCGGCAGACGTAGAACGCCATCGTGCGGTCGCTCCACTCCGTCGTGCCCTCGGCGGCGAAGCCGAGCCGCTCGAGCGCGCGCCGCGCCGCGGCGTTTCCGAGGTCGGTCTGCGCGGTGACGCGGTGGAAGCCGGCGTGGAACGCGGCGCGCAGGATCGCGCCCGACGCCTCCGTCGCGTACCCCCGCCCCTGGTGGCGCGGGACGAGGCGGCAGCCGAGGTCGAGCTCGCGCCGTCCCTCGATCTCCTCCCACTGCAGCCCTGCGTCGCCGACGACGCGGCCGCTCGAGCGCTCGGCGACGGCCCAGAGGCTCATGCCGCCGTCGCGTCCGAACAGGTGGATCTTCGCCTGCACCCACGCGCGCGACTCCTCGAGCGTCGACGGCACGTCGCCGGCGAGGAAGCGCATCGCCTCCGCGTCGGAGTAGAGCTCGTGGAGGTCGCCCGCGTCCTCGAGACGCAGCGGCCGGATCACCAGCCGGTCGGTCTCGAGGGGCAGGCGGACCTCCACTAGCCGGACCTCTTGAGCTTCCCGTGCTTCTTCGCGTAGCGCTCGCCCCGGTGGAAGACGAAGAGGCCGAGCGGGATCGAGCCGATCCCGATCAGCACGAGCGGCCAGACGTCCGCCCACGCGAGGCTCATGCCGGTCAACACCGAGGCCCGGTCGCCCCGCAGCGCGTACGTTGCGGGCGAGATCTTCGAGATCCACTGCATCCAGTGCGGCAGCACCGTCACGGGGTAGTAGACGCCGGAGACCACGAGCATCAGCCCCTGCGCGATGTAGCCGAGCTGGGTTCCCTTCTCGGGCGAGATCAGCGGCAGGACGGCGGTCATCATCCCGATCCCGATGAACGACAGGCTCGCGATCGCCAGCAGCGCGAGCGCCGCGCCGTAGTTCGCGTGCGGCAGGTGGATGCCGATGAACGCCACGACCGCGACGAACAGGATGCCCGCCCGCAGGATCCCGTAGATCACCGCGTACACGCCCATCCCGAACAGGTGCACCGACCGCGAGAGCGGCGCCATGAAGGTGTACTCGATCGTCCCCTCCCACCGCTCCCACGCGACCGTCTCCGTGACGATCTCGAAGATGATCCCGAGGTACGCCCAGATCGCGCCGCCGACGAGCAGCTTCGTCGCGAGCAGGTTCTGCTGCGCCTGCGGCAGGTCGACCGCGCGCGCGATGAAGACGATCGTGAGCGTGTTCGCGACCGTCCAGAGCAGGAACGTGGCGTCCCACAGGAAGTAGCGCTTCGTGAGGTAGAAGTTGCGCTCGACGATCCCGCCCAGCCCGACGAGCTCGTTCCGGAGCGCGAGCGCGAGCTCGCTCATGCGAACACCTCCCTCTCCTCGTCCTCGGGACGCTCCTCCTCGAACGAGCGCCCGGTGGCCGCGAAGAAGGCCTCCTCGAGCGTCGCCACGCCGAACCGGCGCCGCACGTCCTCGACCGGCTCGAGGAAGAGCAGCTCGCCCCGGTCGAGGACCCCGATTCGGTCGGCGAGCGACTCCGCCTCCGCGAGGTCGTGCGTGCAGAGCAGGATCGTGGCGTCGTGCGCGGCGCGCACCTCCTTGATGAACTCCTGCACCTCGAGCTTCGAGCGCGGGTCGAGACCGGTCGTCGGCTCGTCGAGGAGCAGCAGCACCGGCGAGGTGAGCAGCGCGCGCGCCAGCGCGACCTTCTGCTGCATCCCGCGCGAGAGATGCTCCATCGCCTCGTTCCGGCGCTCGGGCGGAAACCCGACGCGCGCGAGGATCTCCGGGATGCGCCCTCGCGTCTGCTTCGGCGTCATGCCGTAGAAGCGCGCCGCGTAGGCGAGGTTCTCGGCGGCCGACATCTTCTTGAAGAAGCTCGCCTCGACCGAGACCCGGTTCACGAGCCGCCGGATCGCCTTCGACTCGCGGCGGGCGTCGTGCCCGAAGATCCGGGTCTCTCCCCCGTCGTCGATGAGCAGGGTCGAGAGCAGCCGGACGAGCGTGGACTTCCCGGAGCCGTTCTGGCCCAGGATGGCGACGCACTCGCCGCGCTCCATCCTGAAGGTGACGCCTTTCAGCGCCGGCCAGGCGCGGCGCCGTCCGGGCAGCACGCCGCGCCGCTTGCCGCGGCGCAGGAAGTCCTTCCGGAGGTTCGCGACCTCCACTGCCGGGACTTCGCGGAGGGGACGCGTGTCGATCGAGTTGGGTGCTGCGAGAGTGGACATGGTGCTCCTCGTGAAACGAAAGGGGAACGGAGAACGGGAGACGCTCGCGCTGGGGCGGCGGGCGGACCTAGCGTCCGCGCGGACCGGCGAGGCGTTCGCCGATCGTCTTCCTGTGCATCACGTTCGGGAGCAGCATGGCCAGAGGACGATAGGCCCTGACGCGCTGCGCGTCAACTCACGCGGCTTCGGGCGGCAGGTCGAAGAGTCCGACGATGCCTCTCTCCTCGCCCTCGGCGAGCGGGACGAACGGGTGCCGAGTCGCGACGCCGAACTTGCCGAGCTCGGGGTAGAGGACGACCTCGGGCGACGGGTTCGTGGACACCGCGAGCACGCGCGCCGGCTCCTCCGTCGGGTTCGTGAACGTGTGGAGCCCGTCCGGCCCGGGCGGGCAGAAGACGACGGCGCCCGGCTCCAGCGGCTCCTCCCCCTCGCCGGTGCGAAGGGTCGGATGCCCGCTGAGGACCACGAAGAGCTCCTCCATGCCGTAGTGCGCGTGCAGGTTGAAGCCGGTGGATCCCGGCAGCAGCTCGTACACCGACGCCCCCAGCTCCTTCGCGCCGAGCGGCAGGGCGAGGAAGCGGCCGTTGATGCGCATCTGCTCGGCGCGCATGTCCCACGGCTCGTCCGCGTAGACGTTGAGCCTGCTCATCCGGATGCCTCCT
This sequence comes from Actinomycetota bacterium, assembly GCA_039648875.1. Classification (GTDB taxonomy): domain Bacteria; phylum Actinomycetota; class Thermoleophilia; order Gaiellales; family Gaiellaceae; genus Palsa-739. The sequence continues at coordinate 6,360 of JBBWZD010000145.1, read as the reverse complement.
CGCCGTCGAAGTAGTCGACTGCGTCGGCGCGGCGGTGGATCGTCCACAGCGGGCCGACGCGGGACATCGCGAGCACCTTGCCGCTGTCCACGTGCTCGACGACCTCCGGAGACACGTGGTTCGCGGCGATCACGTAGAGGGCGGGCTCGCCGCTCCGGTTCACGACGTGGTGGGCTCCGTCCGGTCCCTTCGGGAAGAAGACCACGTCGCCGGGCGCGAGCTCGCGCTCGCCCTCCGGTGTCCGGACTGTCGGCCGTCCCCGCAGGACGAGCAGCGCCTCCTCGTTGCCGTGGTGGAAGTGGTAGGCCGCCTGCCGCTGCCCCGGCGGCAGCTCGTAGAGGCGCATGCCGAGGTCGTGGCCGGGCGGAAGCAGCGGCTTCGTGCGCTGCTCCCACCCCGGCGGCGTCGGGTACGGGGTCGGCTCCCACTGCTCGTCGTAGACGTTCATGCGGCCCTCGGCGGCTCGTCGTCGTCGCCGGTATCCCGCTCCTCGTCGGCCTCGGGCTGGAGCCAGGCGACGATCTCCGGCTCTCGCAGCAGCAACTCGACCACGTTCCCGCGCTCCTCTCGTTCCGTCATGTCGCCTCCTCGACGTCGTGGATCACGAACAGCCGCTCTCCGGTGAGCGACGGCGTGCGCGCCTGCGCGGTGAGCTGCTTCAGGTCGGGGTACTCGACGACCTCGGGCGAGGACAGCGTCGACGCCATCAGGTACCGAACGGGCGCATCGGTGTCGTTCCGCAGGCCGTGGGCGCCCTCGGCGCCGAGCGGGAAGTGGACGGAGTCGCCCTCCGCGAGCTGCCGCTCGCCCGCCGGCGTCCGCAGCGTCGGCCAGCCGCGGAGGACGATCAGCAGCTCCTCCCACGCGTGGTGGAAGTGGTAGACGACGAAGTTGCCCGGGTCCAGCTCCGCGAGCGTCGCGCCCAGGCCGGGGCGCTCCGGCGCGCGCGGCAGGCGCTTCGAGCGACCGCCGCCGCCCGACCAGTCCTCCTCCTGCTCGCCCCAGTCGTCGTCCCAGATGTTCACGACGCGACTGTTGCAGAGAAAGAGGACATCTTCTGTCATCTTTCGAGAATGCGTGCGACGCGGCTCGTCTCGCTGCTCCTGCTGCTCCAGACGCGGGGGCTGCTGACGGCGGCGGAGCTCGCGCAGCGCCTCGAGGTGTCGGTGCGGACGGTGCACCGCGACGTCGAGTCGCTCGGCGCCGCCGGCGTGCCCGTCGAGGCGGTGCGGGGGCCCGCGGGCGGCTACCGCCTGGCCGGCGGCTACCGGACGCGCCTCACCGGCCTGACCGCCGACGAGGCCGAGGCGCTGTTCGCGGCCGGCGTCCCCGGCCCGGCGGCCGAGCTCGGCCTGGGCGGGGAGCTCGCCGCCGCACGCCTGAAGCTGCTCGCGGCGCTGCCCTCGGAGCTGCAGGAGCGGGCGACGCGCGCCTCGCGGCTCTTCCACCTCGACACCCGGGGCTGGTTCCGGGCCGAGGATCGCGTGCCGCACCTGCCGGCGCTCGCCGCGGCGGTGTGGCGCGGCTGCCGGGTGCGGCTCCGCTACCGGGAGGGGGCGCGGACGGTGCAGCGGACGGTCGACCCGCTCGGCCTCGTGCTGAAGGGCGGAGCGTGGTACCTGATCGCGCGGCGCGCCGTCGGCATGCGCGTCTACCGCGTGTCGCGGGTGGCGTCGGTGCTGGCGTCGGGGGATTCCTTCGAGCGGCCGGCCGACTTCGAGCTCGCCGCCTTCTGGGAGGAGTGGTCGCGCGCGTTCGAGCAGGGCCGTTCCCGCACGCAGGTGACGGTGCGCGTGTCGCCCGAGGTGAGGCGCTACCTGCCGGGCGAGCCGGCGCTCGACGGCGAGGGGCGGGCGGTGGTCGCGTTCGAGAGCCTCGCCGCCGCGTACCGCGAGCTCCTCCGCTTCGGCGCGGACCTCGAGGTGCTGGAGCCGGCGGAGCTGCGCGAGCGCGTGGCGGCGACGGGACGCGAGGTGGCGGCGCTGTACGCGTAGCTTGCGTCTCGTCCGGGGCATCGGCTAGCCTGGTCACAGGTCGTCCGCCGGCGTAGGCGGTCGACCGAGGCAACGGCGCCTCATCGCTCCCCGGGAGCGGTGGGGCTTTTTTCGTGGACCGGCACAAGGAGGCGAACCGAATGGCGGAGATCGAGAAGGAGCTGCGGCACCACCTCGCGGGCGAGGTCGAGCCGCGGGCCGCGCTCGAGTGGTCGCGCGAGAGCCGTGCGGCGATGGTCGACCTCAAGTTCTGCGACCTGCTCGGCGCCTGGCAGCACGTGACGCTGCCGGTGGCGGGATTCGACGAGTCCGCGTTCGACGACGGACTCGGCTTCGACGGCTCCTCGATCCGCGGCTGGCAGGGGATCTCCGAGAGCGACATGCTGCTGCTGCCGGACGCCGCGACCGCGATCCTCGATCCGTTCACCGAGGCGCCGACGCTGTCGCTCGTCTGCGAGATCGCAGACCCGGTGACGAAGCAGCCGTACGCGAAGGACCCGCGCCGGGTCGCACGGCGCGCGGAGGAGTATTTGCGCGCCAGTGGCCTCGCCGACACGTGCTACGTCGGCCCCGAGTGCGAGTTCTTCGTCTTCGACGAGGTCTCCTACGTCAACGGCCCGAACGAGGCGCGCTACCGCGTCGACTCCGCCGAGGGCCACTGGAACTCCGGCGAGCCGGGCCTCGGCTACACGATCCGCGAGAAGCAGGGGTACTTCCCGCCCGCTCCGCACGACACGCTGCACGACCTGCGCACGCGCATGGTCCTCACGCTCGAGCGGCTCGGGATCCCGTGCGAGTTCCACCACCACGAGGTGGCGTCCGGCGGACAGTGCGAGATCGACCTGCGCTTCCAGTCGCTGACGCGGATGGCCGACCAGGTCATGACCTACAAGTACGTCGTCAAGAACACCGCACGCGCCGCGGGCAAGACGGCGACGTTCATGCCGAAGCCGATCTTCGGCGACAACGGCTCCGGCATGCACTGCCACCAGTCGCTCTGGGCTTCCGGCACGCCGCTCTTCGCGGACAAGTCGGGCCCCGCGGGGCTGTCGCAGCTCGCCCGCGGCTACGTTGCGGGTCTGCTCGCGCACGCGCCGGCGCTGCTCGCATTCTGCGCGCCGACGACCAACTCGTACCGGCGGCTCGTGCCGGGCTACGAGGCGCCGGTCAACCTTGCGTACTCGTCGCGCAACCGCAGCGCGTGCATCCGGATCCCGACCTACAGCGACTCGCCGAAGGCGAAGCGGATCGAGTTCCGCTGCCCCGACGCCGCCGCGAACCCGTACCTCGCCTTCGCCGCGATGCTGATGGCGGGGCTCGACGGGATCGAGCGCGGCCTCGAGCCTGGCGACCCCGCCGACTTCGACCTGTTCGAGGACGACCGCGGCGTGAAGAAGGTGCCGGGCTCGCTGGGCGAGGCGCTCGACGCGCTCGAGGACGACCACGCCTTCCTGACGAAGGGCGGCGTCTTCGGCGAGGACCTGATCCGCACGTGGATCGACTGGAAGCGCGAGAACGAGGTCGACCCGGTGCGCCTGCGCCCGCACCCGCTCGAGCTGGCCCTCTACTACGACTGCTGATGCAGGTGGCCACGGCCCTCGAGATCCGCGCCCTCCGGCCCGACGACTGGCGGGAGGTCGCGCGGATCTACGAAGAGGGCATCCGCACCAGCCACGCGACCTTCGAGACGGCGGTGCCGTCGTGGGTCGAGTGGCATGCCGCGCACCTGCGCGAGCACCGGCTGGTCGCGGTCCTCGACGGCCGGCTCGCGGGCTGGACGGCGCTCTCGCCGGTCTCCTCGCGGTGCGTCTACGCCGGGATCGCGGAGCACAGCGTCTACGTCGCCGCCGGGGCGCGGCGGCGCGGGGTCGGGCGCGAGCTGCTCGCGGCGCTGATCGACTCGAGCGAGCGCGCGGGCATCTGGACGCTCGAGAGCGGGATCTTCCCCGAGAACGCGGCGAGTCTCGCGCTCCACGCGGCGCTCGGCTTCCGGGTGGTCGGCGTGCGCCGGCGGCTCGGCCGCCTGCACGGCGTCTGGCGGGACGTCCTGCTGCTCGAACGGCGATCGGAGGTGGTCGTGTGACGAAGGTGGAGGCCGTGGTGCTCCGCGAGCGGATCGAGACGGTGATCGACGCGGTCGAGGAGGAGACCGGCCACGTGGGCGTCACCGTGCTCGAGGCGGTCGGCCACGGGCGCCAGCGCGGCGTCACGCACGAGTACCGCGGCCGCGTCTTCGAATCCCGCTTCCTGCCGAAGGCGCTGCTGGTCTTCGTCGTCTCCGACGACAGGGCCGAGGCGGTGTTCCGCGCGATCGCGGCCGCCGCGCGGAGCGGCAACAGGTCCGGGGACGGGCTCGTCTGGACGACGCCTGTCGAGCACGTGACGCACAACCGTACGGGCCTCGCGCTGGAGGAGGTGGAGGTCGGATGATCGCGGCGGCGATCCGCGACCGGGATCTCCTGGTCGCGGCGAGCACGATCTGGGTCGTCGTGACGGCGGTGCTCGTCATGTTCATGCAGGCGGGCTTCGCCTTCCTCGAGGCGGGGCTGACGCGGATGAAGAACGCGGGCCACATCGCCGGCAAGAACGTGCTGATCTTCGCGCTGTGCTCGCTCGTCTACTGGGCCGTCGGCTTCGGCCTGGCCTTCGGCGACGGCGGCAGCATCGTCGGCACGCACGGGTTCTTCCCCTCGGTCGCGCAGCTCGTCGCCGTCGGGCAGAAGCCGTTCGACTGGTTCACGGAGGTCCCCGGCGCCGCGGCGTACCTGTTCGAGGTCGTCTTCGCGGGCGTCTCGCTCGCGATCGTCTGGGGCGCGATGGCAGAGCGGGCGAAGCTGTGGGTCTACTTCGTCTTCGGCGTCTACTTCACGCTCACCTACTCGCTCGTCTCGCACTGGATCTGGAGCCCGCACGGCTGGCTCTTCGCGCACGGGATGCAGGACTTCGCCGGCTCGACCGTCGTCCACTACCAGGGCGCCCTCGCGGGGCTGGCCGGTGCGCTGATCCTGGGGCCCCGCATCGGCAAGTTCGGCACCGACGGCCGCGCGAACCCGATTCCGGGCCACAACATCCCGTACGCGGTGCTCGGGACGCTGATCCTCTGGTTCGGCTGGTTCGGCTTCAATCCCGGCTCGACGCTCTCGGTCGACTTCGGCGGCTTCGGCTACTTCGCCTACGTCGCGCTGACGACGAACGTGGCGGCGGCCGCCGGGGCCGTGACGGGGATGTGCGTGGCGTGGGTGAAGCTCGGCAAGCCCGACATCTCGATGATGCTGAACGGGGCCCTCGGCGCGCTCGTGGCGATCACGGCCGCCTCGGGCTTCGTCGCCCCCTGGGCCGCCGTCGTGATCGGCGCCGGCTCGGGCGTCATCGCCGTCTACGGCGTCGTCTTCGTCGAGCGGATCGGCATCGACGACCCCATCGGCGCCGTCGCCGTCCACGGCATGTCGGGAGTGTGGGGGACGCTCGCCTGCGGCCTGTTCGCGGTGCCGATGCTCGCGCACAAGCTGGCGACGGGGACCGGCGGGCTCGTCTACACCGGCTCCTTCCACCAGCTCGGGGTGCAGGGGCTCGGGCTCGTCTCCGTCGGCGCGTTCACCTTCAGCTCGTCCTTCGGCGCCCTCTGGGTGCTGCACAGGATCTGGGGCATTCGCGTCGAGCCTGTCGTCGAGACGCAGGGCCTCGACGTGCACGAGCACGGCATGTGGGGCTATCCCGAGTTCTACATCCCGGTTCCGGGCGGCTACGGAACCGATGCACACGGCCATCTCGGCCTCGGCCGCCGCGGCCAGCACCAACCGGCGCCGGTCGCGGTGCTCGAAGCGAAGCCGGCTCCGTCGTGAGGAGGTGACATGAGCACCACCACCTGCAGCTGCCCGACGCCCGTCCCGGTGGAGCGGGCGACCCGCAAGGGCGCAGCGCAGACAGAGTGTGCGCGCTGCGGCCTCCCGGTCGCGCTGCGGCTTCCGGTCGTGCGGCGGGCGGCGTAGCGAAGGCAGGGCGGCGCGGGTGGGCTTGCCTGCGCCGCCCTCCACGACGCTCGCGGCCGCCGGTCATTCCCGCGGCGAACAGCGCCGGCGGACGTGGGAGAGAACCGGCCGCGCACGCCCGCCGAGGGGCGGCCGGAGCGTTTAGTCCACGTAGATCGACGTGTCCAGCGGTACGAGGTCGTACAGCTCGATCACGTCGGGAATGGCCATGCGGATGCAGCCGTGCGAGGCCGCCGAGCCGAGCGACCATGTCTCGTCGGTGCCGTGGATCCCGGCGCCGTTCCAGAAGCCCATCCAGCGCGCCTTGATCGGGTCGTCCGGCCCCGGCGGGATCACCCGCCCGGCGAGCTCGCCCGCCCACGCGCTCTTCGGCACGT
>JBBWZD010000138.1:0-12619 GCA_039648875.1 Actinomycetota bacterium | reverse complement strand
GCAGCCGTGGGAGTTCGTCCTCGTCGCCGAGGGGCAGGAGCGCCTCGCCGACACGGTGCGTGCCCCGGAGAACGTGCGCACGGCCGCGCTCGTCGTCGCGATCGTCGGCGAGGCACGCCCCTTCGACGTCGGCCGCTGCTCGCAGAACATGATGCTCGCCGCCTGGGATCAGGGCGTCGCCTCGTGCCCGAACGGGATCGCCGACGCCGACGCTGCCGCGGCGATCTGCGGCGGCGACGTGCGGATGATCCTGTCGTTCGGCTATCCGGCCCGACCGCGCGAGCTGCGGTCGCGAAGCGCCGAGGAGTGGTCGGCGCGGGCGAACCGGCGCCCGCTCGACGAGCTCGTGCGCCGCGCCTGAGCCGCTCGGCCCGGGAGAGATCGGCGAAACGGCTAGGTGATGCGCCCGAGCATCCTCCCGAGGACGACGGCCGCGATGCCGAGACCGACGCTGGCGGTGATGTAGAGGAACGAGACAGCGACGTGCGATGCCTCCTCCAGATCGAGCGCCTCCTGCGCGAACGTCGAGAACGTCGTGTAACCGCCGACGAGGCCCATGACGAGACCGATACGGAGCCAGGCAGGTAGATGGTGACGGTCTACGAGAGCGGCGCTGATGAACCCGACCAGTAGACATCCGCTGGCGTTGATCGCCAGCGTGCTCCACGGGAACACAGAGGACGCACGGGCGTCGACGAAGCGGTCTGCCGCATAACGGGCGGTAGCTCCGAGTGCGCCACCCAGGGCCACGCCGAGAGCGATAGGCATGAAGGCTCCTTGTTCGTGATCGTAGGAGCCATCAGCCGTTGCTGGCGGTTGAAGGCGGACCCCATCGCCGCGCGACATGAGTGTAACGACGACGCGAAGCCGGAGCTCTCCTAGTGCAGCGTGCAGTCCCGGTGCTCGCCGGCGAGCTGGTCGAGCGCGCTCGACGCGTCGACGCGGAAGACGATCCGCACGAGCCGCGCGCGCCGCGTCGCCAGGCGCAGCATGCCGTCGCGGCCCGCGCGCAGGCAGCCGTCGGACGCGTGCCAGTAGGGCGTCCAGCGGACGGCGATGCGGTACCTGCCCCCGCGGTGGACGGCCAGCGCGATGCGCGACTGCGTCAGCGCCAGCAGCGCAGGCGCGCCGGGGCCGGTGACGATCGGCCGCGGGTGCGGCACGGAGTAGATCGCCAGCCGGCGCGAATGGAAGACGGGGCGCAGGCCCGCACGGCCGTTGCGGACGAGCGTCGCCTCCGCGCGTGCGCTGTAGTCGGGGGGCGAGTGGGCGAGCACGACGTAGCGGACGCCGAGGCCGCGCAGCCAGCGCAGGTACGCGCGCGGCCCGAGCTTGCTGTACAGCACCTCGTTCTCTGGGAAGTCGTCCTGCCGGAACCAGCCGCGGGCCAGCGGGATGTCGGCTGCGGCGAGGTACTCCGCGGGCGAGTGCGCCGCGGTGTCGACGGCCTCGACCCGGTAGGCCGGCGTGAGGTGCGCGCGGAGGAAGCCGATCGCCGGCGTCCAGGTCGAGCGGTGCGCGGTGACGTCGCTCCAGCCGTGGGCGAAGCTCCCGACGAGCGGCGCCAGGTTCCACGACACTGCGAGGGCGAGCGCGGCGAGCCCGAGCGGCAGCGGCCGCCACCGGCGCAAGGTGAGAACGAGCACGGCGAGCGGGATCGCCGCGTAGCGCAGCCGCGCCACGTTCTCGCCGACCGCCGACGGCACGAGGTAGGAGACGACGAACGCGGCGAGGTAGACGGCGAAGACGAAGCGCAGCACGCGCGCGCTCTCGACCCGCCAGGTGAAGACGAGGCCGAGCACGCAGAAGGCGCCGCCGGCCGCCGCCTCGGCGAGCGAGAACGGATAGTGCCCTCCCCCTGGGAAGAGCCGCCACACGACGAGCTCGGCGCTGGCCGCCAGGGCGACGGCCGCGACCTGGACCCAGTTGCGCGGCAGCGACCTCCGGCTCGCGAGCGCGACGCCCGCGAGCACCACGACCAGCAGCAGGAAGGCGACCGCGCTCGCGGCCAGCGACAGCGCCGCCAGCAACGCGAAACGCCAGCGCGCCCGCGCCTGCAGCGCCCAGATCGCGAGCAGCGCGAGGGCCATGCCGAGCGCGAACGGGAACGCGGCCGAGAGCACGATCCCGGCCCAGACGACCGCGAAGGTGCGGCTCGACCAGCGGGTCGCGGGTCCCCACTCGCGCCAGAGAACGACCGCGAACGCCAGCGCCGAGAGCGCGATCGTCGCCACCGCCAGCAGCCGGATCCCGAGCAGCGCGGCGAGCGGGTAGTAGAGGACGCTGTAGGAGACGAAGCTGTAGCGGCCGGCGTACCAGAAGTTGTTCCAGAGCGTGAAGCCGTGCTCGAGGAAGAGCGTGCGCTGGTAGGCGTGCGCCGCCAGGTCGCTGCCCGGGGGGCCGAGCCAGGCCAGCAGCGCGGCGACGCACGCGGCTCCTGCGGCACAGAGGGTGGCTTCGCGGACGAGTGGATGGCGCGCGTACACGGCGCCTACTCCTGAGGCCGCATCGTCTCGGAGGACGAGCGTGCCTCCGCGCGGCCCGCCGCGAGCAGCACGAGCAGGCACGCGAGCACGAGCGTGCGTGCGGCCTTCACGGGACGTGACCCTACCGTCTGGCCTAGACGAGCGGGACCAGCACGGTCGCGCTGAAAGCGCCGGCAATGCCGAGGCTCCAGCTGGCGGCCGTCGCGAGGAGCGCGACGCGGCGGACGGCCGGGGTCGGGTACGGGGCGAGCCAGACGAGGCTCGCGAGCCCGAACATGATCCCGACGGCGGTCTCGACGGCGTGGAACGCGATGCCCGCGGCGAGGCCGTGCGTGAAGGAGACGCCGTTCGCGTGGAACGCGATCGCGATCGCGCCGCTCGTCACGCCGAGGTTCCCCGGCGTGAGCGGCACCAGCCCCGCGACGTCGAGCGCCGGCACGATCACGATCGCCGCCGCCAGCGGCCGGTCGATGCCGAGCGCGGCGCCGACCGCGGTGGCGGCGGCCAGCCGCCCGGCGGCGGCCAGCGCGATCCACGCTACGAGGCGCAGGGCGCCGCTCGGCCGGCGGCCGAGCTCGCGGAAGGCGTCGAGCAGGTGCGGGACGCGGCTCCCTGCCCGGCGGTCGCGGGCGCGGAGCGCCGCGGCGACGCCGGCGCCGGCGAGCAGGAGCGCGACGAGGAGCGGCCAGAGCGGCACCATCCCCGCGGCCGCACCTGAGACGACCAGCGCCGCGAGGACGACGGCGCGTGCGGCGCCGAGCGCGGCGAAGGCGCCGCCCGTCGTCCACAGCCGCTCGCGGTGCGGGAGCGCGCGCGCGAAGAGGCCGATGCGCACGGCGTCTCCGGCGCGCGCGGGCACGAACGTGTTCACGAGCGAGCCGGCGCCGTAGCGGGCGCAGGCGTCCGTCAGCGAGAGCCGGCCGCCGCAGAGCCCAAGGGCGGAGCGCCAGGATCCCGCCGCGCTCACGACGGCGACCGCGAATCCCGCGCCGGCGAGCCAGAGCCAGCTCGCGTCGGCCCGGTCGAGCGCCGCGAAGGCGGCCGCCACGCGGGCTCCGAGCAGCTGCGGCGTCGCGAGGAGGACGACGAGCACGAGCAGGATCCCCGCCGCCGCAGCGAGACCGCGGTTGCCGAGCCTCGTCCTCATCTGCTGCAGCGTGGCGCGCATGTGTCTAGCCCTCTGTGTCGACTCAGACGTCCAACGGCGACGGCGGTTTGCGAGATGCGGCATCCCGCGTACGCTCAGCGGGATGCGAGGCGCCGTCGCAGCCGGTCACCCGCTCACCGCCGAGGCGGGCGCGCGGGTCCTCGCCGCCGGCGGCAACGCCGTGGACGCATGCGTGGCGGCGGCGTGCGTGTCCTGGGTGTGCGAGAGCCCGTTGACCGGGCCCGGCGGCGGCGGCTTCATGCTCGTGCACGACGCCCGCGACGGGCGCACGCGGGTGCTGGACTTCTTCGTCGCGGTGCCGCAGGCGGCGGCTGCGGGGAAGCTGCTCGAGCTGGCCGTCGACTTCGACGGCGACACGCAGCAGCTCTTCCGGACGGGTGCGGCGGCGGTGGCGGTGCCGGGCACGCTTCGGGGGCTGGAGGTCGCGCACGCCCGATGGGGCAGGCTGCCGTGGCGGGAGCTGGTGGCGCCGTCCGCGCAGCTCGCGCGCGAGGGCGTCGAGTTGACCCCCTCGCAGGCGTACCTGCACCGGATCCTCGACGGGCTCCTGCGGCACACGCCCGAGGGGGACGCGATGTACGGACCCGGCCGGCCGCTCGACACCGGCCAGCGCCTCGCCCTGCCCGATCTCGCGTCGACGCTGGAGCGCATCGCCGACGAAGGCGCCGCTGCGCTCTACCGCGGCGAGCTCGCGCGGGAGATCGTCGACCACGTGCGATCCGGTGGCGGGGCGCTGTCGCTGGAGGACCTGGAGTCGTACCGCGTGATCCGCCGCCGCCCGGTTGCCGTCTCCTATCGGGGCCACGAGTTTCGCTCGAACCCGCCGCCGTCCAGCGGCGGCGTGCTGATCGCGCTCGGCCTGCGCGCCCTGGGCGACGGCAGGCCGAGCGCGGGCGCCGTCGCCGCGGCGATGGAGGTGCAGGAGGCGGCGCGGGGGGCGGCGTTCGCGCGGGCGCTCTACCGCGGCGGCGCCGCGCAGAAGCTCCTTTCCGGCACGACCCACATCAGCGTCGTCGACGGCAAGGGCTACGCCGTCTCGCTCAGCGCCTCGCTCGGCAGCGGCAGCGGCGTCGTCGTCCCCGGGGCGGGCGTGCACCTGAACAACATGCTGGGGGAGGCCGATCTCGCGGGCGCGTCGAAGCCGGGCGAGCGGCTGACGTCGATGATGGCTCCGTCGCTCGTGCTGCGCGAGGGCCGCCCGCGGCTCGTCGTCGGCAGCGCCGGCTCGAACCGCCTGCGCGGCGCGATCCTCCAGGTCGTCGCGAACGTGGTGGGGGAGGGGATGGAGGTCGAGGCCGCCGTGGAGGCCCCCCGCGTCCACGCGGAGGCGGGCGTCGTGCACTGCGAGGACGCGTCCGTGGCCGACGCGCTGGAGAGGGAGGGTCGCGCCGTCGTCCGCTGGCGCGAGCGGAACCTCTACTTCGGCGGGGTCGGCGCCGTGGAGGTGCGCGAGGACGGGACGCTCGCGGCCGCGGGCGACCCGCGCCGCGGCGGCGCCGGGGTCGTGGTCTCGTGACGGCCGACTTCGTGGTTCGTCCGGCGGACCCCGCGGACGCCGAGGCCCTGACGCGCCTGGCCGAGGCGGTGAGCGCCGAGCCGGAGGCGTGGCTGATCTCGGCCGACGGCGAGTGGCGGAGCGTCGGCGAGGAGCGGCGCTACCTGAAGGCGGTGCGGCGCTACGAGCACGCGGCGGTGCTGGTTGCGGAGCGCACCGCGGACGGCGCAGTCGTGGGACGGCTCAGCGTCGCGCGCGACTCGCACCCCGCGAGCGCGCACGTCGCCGACCTCGGCCTCATGGTCGCGAAGGACGCCCGCCGCCGCGGAGTCGGCCGGGCGCTCCTGGTGGCGGCGGTCGAGTGGGCGCGCTCGTGCGGCGTCCGCAAGCTCGAGCTGCACGTCTTCCCGTGGAACGAGGCGGCGATCCAGCTCTACGAGCGCTTCGGCTTCGAGCGGGAGGGCTACCGGAAGGGCCACTACCACCGTGCCGGCGAGGATGTCGACGCGATCCTCATGGCCTACCGCGTCGCGGGGTAGCGTCCGGCGGGGGTCGTACGCTTCGGTGCCGTGAAGGCCGGTCGGAACGAGGCGTGCCCGTGCGGCTCCGGGAAGAAGGTGAAGCGCTGCTGCGGCGTCGACGTGGCCCGGCGCAGCGACGACGCAGCCGCGGAATTGTTCGGCCTGGCGTTCCACTTCCCGCGCTACCGCCCCGCGACGCCCGCATTCGACGCCTGGGCGGAGACGGCGTCCGAGGACCTCGACCGCGCGACCGTCGCCGACGGGGTCGCCTGCCTCGACAGGCAGGAGCGCGACCGCATCGCCGGCGGCCTCGCGCGCGAGTATCCCGACGTCTGGGCGAGCGTCGTCGCCGACCTCGGCGACGAGAAGCTCGCGGTCACCCTGGTCCTCGGCGGCGCGGTCGTCGCCGGAATCAAGGAGCGGCACCGGGCGCCCGACGCCGAGGCGCTGATGGTGCTGGAGCGCGAGGGTGCCGCTCGGGCCGATCCGGTGGAGGCGCTCGCGCTGGCGCTCGACGCGACCGACCTCTGGAGCGTGATCGAGAGCGAGCAGGCGGCCGCGGCGCTGCAGGCGGCCGGCTTCGGCGGCGCGCGGGCCGCCCTCGCAGCCGAGGCCGACCGGCTCTCCGGGACATGGCACCGCGAGCGGCTCCACGTGATGGTCGCGCGGCTCCGGGCCTGCCTCCCCGATCCCGCGCACCCGCTCGCCTCGGTTGCGTTGCGGCGCGCCTGCGACGCGACCGACACGGACCGCAAGCTCGCCCGCAGGCTCCTCGTGGAGCTGCTGCTCGACTCGCTGCCGCGCCTGCTCGCCGAAGCGGCCTGAGCCCCTGCCGCGATCACGCGGAGCTTGCGGCGAAGCGCTCGAAGGGCGAGGCGAGGCGCGCGAACGCCGTCCTGATTAGCGACTGACGCGCGCGGAAGAAGGCGCTGGTGACGCGCGTCGCCTTCGTCACCGGTGCGAACACCGGCATCGGGCTCGCCATCGCCGAGCGCCTGCTCGCCGACGGCTACGCGCTCGGCTACGCGACCGCCGGCGCCGACGAGCAGCACGAGGGGCCCTACCAGGAGCTGCGCGGGCGCTACGGCGACCGCCTCCACTGGGTCTACGGCGACCTGGCCGACCCCGCGGTGCCGGAGCGGCTGGTCGCGGAGACGGTCGACGCGCTCGGCGGCGTCGACGTACTCGTCAACAACGCCGGCCTCTCGACGGCAAAGGCCTTCCTCGACCTGACCGTCGACGACTTCGACACCACCTTCGCGGTCGACGTGCGCGCGAGCTTCCTGCTCGCGCAGGCGGCCGCCCGGCGGATGCGCGACCGGAGCGGCGGCGGCTCGATCGTCAACATCACGTCCGTCCACGAGCACATCCCGCGGCCGCACTTCGCGATCTACGCCGCGGCGAAGGCCGCCCTCGGGATGCTCTCGCGCGGCCTCGCGCTCGAGCTCGCCGAGCTCGGAATCCGCGTCAACTCCGTCGCGCCGGGAGTGATCGCCACGCCGCGCAACGAGGAGGACGCCGAGCAGCTCGACCCGGAGGTGCCGCTGGGGCGGCCCGGCAAGCCGGAGGAGGTGGCCGCCCTCGTGGCGTGGCTCTGCTCCGACGAGGCGAGCTACGTCACCGGCGCGAGCTACATCCTCGACGGCGGCATGACCCAGCAGGTGGTGAAGACGCCGGCCGGCTGAGCTTCGGGCGCGAAAGAGGGGCCCGTCGGGACCCCCTCGTACAATGGCCCGCGTGCCCGAAGCGCCTCCATTCGTCCACCTCCACGTCCACTCGGAGTTCTCGATCCTCGACGGCGCGTGCCGGATCCCGGCGCTCGCGGCGCGGGCGGCCGAGCTGGAGATGCCCGCGGTCGGGCTCACCGACCACGGTTCGCTCGCCGGCGCGATCGACCTCGTCAAGGAGGCCGGCAGGCACGGGGTGAAGCCGCTGCTCGGCTGCGAGATCTACGTGACCGACGACCGGCGCGCGCAGCAGAAGGGCAACGCGCACCTGACGCTGCTCGCGGAGACGAACGAGGGCTACGCGAACCTGATCCAGCTCTCGTCGCTCGGCTACCTCGAGGGCTACTACTACAAGCCGCGCGTCGACTGGGAGCTGCTCGAGCGACACGGCAAGGGGCTCGTCGCGCTCTCCGGCTGCCTGTCCGGCCGCGTCTGCAAGGCGCTCGAGGAGGGCCGCGCCGATGACGCCGACCGGGAGCTCGACCGGCTCGTCCACGTTTTCGGCCGCGACAACGTCTACGTCGAGATGCAGAACGCGCACCTCGACGTGCAGGCGCGGATCAACCCGCTGCTCGAGCAGCTCGCCGCGAAGCGCGGGCTACCGCTCGTGGCGACGGGCGACGTCCACTACCTGCGCCATGAGGACGCGCGCGCGCACGAGGCGCTGCTCTGCATCCAGTCGGGCGACTCGCTGAAGAATCCGAACCACTGGCGCTTCGAGACCGACCACTTCTACTTCAAGACGCCGGCCGAGATGGCCGCCGACTTCCCGGGACACGAGGCGGCGCTGCGGCGGACGCTCGAGGTGGCCGAGCGCTGCAACGTGGAGATCGAGCTCGGGCGGATCCTGCTGCCGAAGTACCCGACGCCGGAGGGTCGCGAGCCCTTCGACTACCTCGTCGAGCTCTGCGAGCGCGGGCTCGAGCGCCGCTACCCGAAGGTCACCCCCGAGATCCGGGAGCGGCTGTCGTTCGAGCTGAAGACGATCAGGGAGTCCGGCTTCACCGACTACTTCCTGATCGTCTGGGACTTCATCAGCTTCGCGAAGCGGAACGGCGTGAGCGTCGGGCCGGGACGCGGCTCCTCGGCCGGCTCGCTCGTCGCCTACTGCCTGGAGATCACCGACCTCGACCCCATTCGCTACGACCTGCTGTTCGAGCGCTTCCTCAACCCCGGGCGCAAGTCGATGCCCGACATGGACATCGACTTCGCCGTCGACGGCCGCGAGCGCGTCATCAACTACGTCACCGAGAAGTACGGGCGAGACCGCGTCGCGCAGGTCATCACCTTCGGGACCATGGCCGCGCGCGCCGCGGTGCGCGACTCCGGCCGCGTCCTCGAGGTGCCGTACGGGGTCGTCGACCGGATCGCCAAGCTGATCCCGGAAGGCCCGGGCCAGATGCTCGACGACTGCCTGAAGCCCGGCAGCGAGCTGCGGCAGTCGTACGACTCCGACCCCGTGACGCGGGAGATCGTCGACCTGGCGCGCCCGCTCGAGGGCCTCACGCGCCAGGACGGAATCCACGCCGCCGCGGTCGTGATCGGGGCCGAGCCGCTGACGAACATCCTGCCGCTGCAGCAGAAGGGGCCCGATCAGGAGGTCGTGACGCAGTTCGACGGCGGCAACGTCGAGGCGCTGGGCCTGCTGAAGATGGACTTCCTCGGCCTGCGCAACCTCGACGTCATCGAGAAGGCGACCGCCCTCGTCGGGGGCGGGCTCGACATCGGCGCGATCCCGCTCGACGACCGCAAGACGTACCAGATGCTCGCGCGCGGCGAGTCGAGCGGCGTCTTCCAGTTCGAGTCGTCGGGCATGCGCGAGGCGCTGCGCCAGGTGAAGCCGACGGTGTTCGACGACCTGATCGCGCTCGTGGCCCTCTACCGGCCGGGGCCGATGGCGTACATCCCCGTGTATGCGCGGCGCAAAGCGGGCCAGGAGCCGGTGACGTATCCGGACACCCGCTTGAAGGAGATCCTCCAGGACACCTGGGGGATCAGCATCTTCCAGGAGCAGAGCATGGAGATCGCCAAGAAGGTCGCCGGCTTCTCCCCCGCGGAAGCCGACGACCTTCGCAAGGCGATCGGGAAGAAGATCCACTCCCTCATGGCCTCGCTGAAGGGGAAGTTCCTCGACGGGTGCGCGTCAAACGGCGTCGCCGCGTCGGTCGCGAATCAACTCTGGAGCGATCTCGAGTCGGCGCAGGACTACTCCTTCAACAAGTCGCACGCCGCGTGCTACGCGCTGATCGCCTACCGCACCGCCTGGCTCCGCGCCAACCATCCGAAGGAGTACATGGCGGCGCTCATCTCCTCGGTGATGAACACGAAGGACAAGGTGCCGTACTACGTCAACGCGTGCCGCGACGAGCTCGGCATCGAGGTGCTGCCGCCCGACGTGAACACGTCGATGATCGACTTCGCCGTCGTCGAGGGGAAGATCCGCTTCGGCCTCAACGCCGTGAAGAACGTCGGCGAGTCGGCCTGCCGTGCGATCGTCCGGGCCCGCGGGGAGGGCGGGCCGTTCGCCTCGATCTGGGACTTCACCGAGCGCGTCGACCCGCAGGTCGTGAACAAGCGCGCGCTCGAGTCGCTCGTCAAGTGCGGCGCGCTCGACTCGACCGGGTCGCCGCGCCGCGGCATGCTCGATTGCCTCGAGCAGGCCCTCGCCTGGGGGCAGCGCCAGCAGTCCGACCGGCTGCTCGGCCAGGGCTCGATCTTCGACGACGCGTTCGCAGGGGGCGAGACGGCCAAGGAGCGGCACCACCCGGTGATCTCTCCCGGCGAGCTCGACAAGAGCGACCTGCTCCGGATGGAGAAGGAGAGCCTCGGCCTCTACGTCTCCGAGCATCCGCTGGCGCCGCTGCGCGAGCAGCTACGGCGCAGGACCGACTGCACGCTCAACGAGCTCGAGCGGCGCCGCGACGGCGAGATCGTGGTGGTCGGCGGCATCGTCGCGGGGCTCAAGCAGCTGACGACGAAGAAGGGCGAGCCGATGGTGTTCGCCGCCCTCGAGGACGTGACCGGCTCGTGCGAGGTGGTGGCGTTCAACTCCGTCTACGCGCAGGCACGCGAGCTGCTCGTCGAGGAGCGCGTCGTCGTCGTCAAGGGACGCGTCGACCACAAGCAGGCGGGCGAGACGAAGCTGGTCGCGCTCGAGGTCGTCGGCTTCGAGGCGACGCCGGAGCGGCGCGAGGTCCGCCTCAAGGTCGACGCGCGCATCGCCCCGGCCGGCGTCGTGCGCGAGCTCGCTGCGCTCGTCAAGGACTTCCCCGGCGAGGCGCCGGTCTATCTCGACCTGCTCACCTCGATGGGGCCGCGACTGCTCGAGCTGGGGCCGGGCTACCGCGTGCAACCCGTGCCCGACTTCTTCGCCGAGGCGAAGTCGCTCCTCGGCGAGGCAGCCGTTCTCTAGCCCGGCAACTGCGGGCGTCAGCTTCCTGGTAGTCCCTTATGCCTCAGCTCGGCGCGCGCCCGCTCGCTCTTCTGGAGCCCGTCCACGCCCATGCCGCGCAGCACCTCCGGCGTCTTCGTGAACTGGACGTCGCGGTAGTCGACGACCTGCACCTGGTTGCCCCACGGGTCATGGAAGTCGAGCGACGGCGGCCGCGAGACCGCGACGCCCGCCTCCTCCAGCGCCCGCCGCGCCGCCTCCTTGTCGTCGACGACGAGCCCGAAGTGGCGGGACGCATCCGGAGGCTGTGAGCGCCCGCGTGCGAGCGCGATGAACTGGTCGCCCAGGTCGACGAACGCCATGCCGCTGCCCGCGCGGCCGCGGAGCTCGAACTGGAAGAACCGCCCGTACCACGCGAGGGCCTCGTCGACGTCACCGACCTCCAGCGCCACGTGATTGATGCCGACGAGCCGTGGCGACATTAGGTCAAAGCTAGCTGCGGCGGAAGGGGGAGCGCGCGGCCCGCGCTACTGTGGCCTGCCGTGGCCGCCGCCAACCTCACCGCACGCCGCGACGACCTGCGCAACGTCGCGATCGTCGCGCACGTCGACCACGGCAAGACGACGCTGGTCGACGCGCTGCTCTGGCAGGCCGGCTCGTTCCGCGCGAACCAGGACGTCGCCGAGCGCGTGCTCGACTCGATGGACCTGGAGCGCGAGAAGGGCATCACCATCCTGTCGAAGAACACCGCCGTCCGGGTCGGCGGCGTCAAGCTCAACATCGTCGACACGCCGGGGCACGCCGACTTCGGCGGCGAGGTCGAGCGCGGGCTGACGATGGTCGACGGCGTCCTGCTGCTCGTGGACGCGAGCGAGGGGCCGCTGCCGCAGACACGGTTCGTGCTGCGGAAGGCGCTCGAGGCGGGCCTGCCCGTCGTGCTGGTCGTGAACAAGGTCGACCGGCCCGACGCGCGCCCCGCCGAGGTGGTCGACGAGGTCTACGAGCTGTTCCTCGACCTCGACGCCGACGAGGCCCAGATCGAGTTCCCGATCGTCTACTGCAACGCCCGCGCGGGCCGGGCGGGCCTCGCCCCCGACGACCTCGCCCCCGACCTCGGCCCGCTCGTCGAGACGCTGCTGGCGACCGTCCCCGCGCCCGCGTACGACCCGGAGCACCCGTTGCAGGCGCTCGTCACCAACCTCGACGCGTCGCCGTACGTCGGCCGTCTCGCGCTCTGCCGCATCCACCATGGGACGCTCCGCCGCGGCGCCCAGGTCGCCTGGTGCCGCTCCGACGGCACCGTCTCACTCGCCCGGATCGCGGGGCTCTACGTCACCGAGGCGCTCGACCGCGTCCCGGCAGACGAGGCCGGTCCGGGCGAGATCGTCGCGATCGCGGGGCTGCCGGACGTCACCATCGGCGAGACGATCGCCGACCCCGACGACCCGCGCCCGCTGCCGGTGACGACGGTCGACGAGCCGTCGCTCTCGGTCACGATCGGCATCAACACGGCGCCGCTCGCCGGCACGGAAGGGTCGAAGCTGACGGCGACGATGGTGAGGGCGAGGCTCGACCAGGAGCTGGTGGGCAACGTCTCTCTCCGCGTCCAGCCCACGTCGAGGCCCGACGCCTGGGAGGTGCAGGGGCGGGGCGAGCTGCAGCTCGCCGTGCTCGTCGAGCTGATGCGCCGCGAGGGCTTCGAGCTGACGGTCGGCAAGCCCGAGGTCCTCACGCGGGAGATCGGCGGCAGGCGCCACGAGCCGGTCGAGCGGGTCGCGATCGACGTCCCCGAGGACTACATCGGCGTCGTCACGCAGCTGCTCGCGCTGCG